>DASTGO010000100.1:0-24515 GCA_035719045.1 Kineosporiaceae bacterium
AGATAGCCGGCGGTGACCAGGTGCTCCAGCAGGGGCGCCGGGGAGAAGCCCGGCTCACGGAACTCCAGGTACAGCGTCCGCTGGATGGCCAGCGACACGTCCAGGCCGACCACGTCGAGCAGTTCGAAGGGCCCCATCGGATAGCCGCAGCCGGCCTTCATCGCGATGTCGATGTCATCGGCCCCGGCGTAGTGTGCCGCGAGCATCTTCACCGCGTCGTTGAGGTACGGGAACAGCAGCGCGTTGACGATGAACCCGGCCCGGTCCCCGCACTGCACCGGGTGCTTGCCGAGCCGGCGGCAGACGTCCAGGGCGGTGGCGATCACGTCGGGCGCGGTGGAGACGGTGTGCACCACCTCGACCAGCTTCATGATCGGTGCCGGGTTGAAGAAGTGCAGGCCCACGACGTCGCGCGGCCGCTTCGTCACCGCGGCGCAGTCGACCACCGGCAGGCTGGAGGTGGTCGTCGCCAGGACCGTCCCCGGCTTGCAGATCTCGTCGAGGTTCTCGAACAGCGCCTGCTTGACCGACAGCTCCTCCACCACGGCCTCGACCACGAGGTCCACCCCGGCCAGGTCGTCCAGCCTCGTGGTGCCGGTGATCCGGGACAGCGCGGCGTCCCGGCCCGCCTCGTCGAGCTTGCCGCGCTGGACCGCCTTCTCCAGGCTCTTGGCGATCGTGGCCCGGACCTTGTCCGCCTTGTCCTGGGCGCGGGCCACGTACACCACGTCGAAGCCGCCCTTGGCGAACACCTCGATGATCCCGGTGGCCATCGTGCCGGAGCCGACCACGCCGACCAGCCGGACCTCGCGGGCCGGGCCCGCCTGCTCGCCCGCGGCCGGGGTGAGCTCGTCCGCCGCCACCGTCGAGGACCCGGGCTGAGCGTAGGTGTAGAACCCGCGACCGCTCTTGCGGCCCTTCAGCCCGGCGGTGACCATCTGCTTGAGGATCGGGGCCGGGGCGTGGAGCCGGTCGCGGCCCTGGTGGTACATCGTGTCGAGGATCTCGTACGCGGTGTCCAGGCCGATCAGGTCCATCAGGGCCAGCGGGCCCATCGGCAGGCCGCAGCCCAGCTTCATCGCGGCGTCGATGTCCTCGCGGCTGGCGTACTTCTGCTCGTACATCGTGACGGCGTGGTTGAGGTAGCCGAACAACAGGGCGTTGGCGATGAAGCCGGCCTTGTCCCCGACCACGACCGGCTGCTTGTCCAGCAGGTACGCCAGGGCGACCACGTCGTCGATCACGGACTGCTCGGTGACCACGGTGCGGATCACCTCGAGGAACTTCTGCACCGGGGCGGGATTGAAGAAGTGCATCCCGACCACCCGGCTGGGCAGGTGGGTCGCCACCGAGATCTCCGTCACCGACAGGCTGGAGGTGTTCGTGGCGAGGATGGTGTCCGGCCCGCAGATCGTGTCGAGCTTGCCGAAGATCTCCCGCTTGAGGTCCAGGTGCTCCGGGACCGCCTCGATCACCAGTTGCACGCCCGCCAGCCGGTCCAGCGAGGACTCGAAGCTGATCCGCTCCAGGAGGGCCGCCTGGTCGCCCGCGGACAGCTTGCCGCGCTCGACGGCCCGTCCCGTGGACTTCTCGACGATCGACCGGCCGTGGGCCAGCCCGGCCGCGTCCACCTCGACGGCGATGACCTGCAGCCCGTTGCGCGCCAGCACCTCGGTGATCCCGGCGCCCATCGTGCCGAGGCCGACCACCCCGACCTGGCGGATCTCGCGTGCCATCCGTCCTCCTCAGACCCTCTCCGACACCGGCCGTGGCCTGCATCACCCGAATTTCGGCAGTCTCGCAGGTCGGTCCGGGTGACAAGACCGGTGATGGTGTCGCGCACGCCACACGGATCGGTGGCAGCCGTGACCCGCCGCAGTGGGAACGTGACCCGCCGTGCGATCGGCCCGGCACCGGTCACACGGGTACCCTCAGCCCGTGCGCCTGGTGATTGCCCGCTGCTCCGCCGACTACGCGGGGCGGCTGTCCGCCCATCTCCCACTGGCTACCCGGCTGCTGGTACACAAGGCGGACGGCAGCGTGCTCGTGCACTCCGACGGCGGCTCGTACAAGCCGCTGAACTGGATGAGCCCACCCTGCCGGCTGAGCGTGGCCGAGCCCTCCGAGGACGAGGCAGGCGCCGGGGTGGTCCAGGTGTGGACCGTCCAGCACGCGAAGTCCGACGACCGGCTGGTGATCCGGATCCACGAGCTCGTGCACGACTCCGCCCATGAGCTCGGCGTGGACCCGGGACTGGTCAAGGACGGGGTCGAGGCGCATCTGCAGGAACTGCTCGCCGAGCACGTGCAGACCTTCGGCGAGGGCTACACCCTGGTCCGCCGCGAGTACATGACCGCGATCGGCCCGGTGGACCTGCTGCTGCGCGATGCGGACGGCCGGTCGGTGGCCGTCGAGGTCAAGCGGCGCGGCGAGATCGACGGCGTCGAACAGCTCACCCGCTACCTGGAACTACTCAACCGGGACCCGCTGCTGGCGCCGGTGTCCGGGGTGTTCGCGGCCCAGGAGATCAAGCCTCAGGCGCGGGTCCTCGCGACCGACCGGGGCATCCGGTGCCTGACCGTGGACTATGACGCCCTGCGCGGCCACGACTCGGCGGAACACCGTCTGTTCTGACCCGCCGCCCGTTCTGACCCGCACCGTCTGTTCCGACCGATCCACGGCCTGCCCCGCCCGTCCCGGGTCGCGCACCGGGCGCGGGCCCGCCCGCACCGGATCGACCGGACCGCAGGCGGGTCCGCCGTTCCCGGCCGGCCACCGTTCCCGGCCGGCCACGTGGGGCTGCGGCCGGGCTCGGTTCAGCCGAGCAGCGAGACCGCGCCGGACGCCAGGTCGTAGAACCCGCCGACGACGGCGAGCCGGCCCTCGGACTCCAGTTCGGCGACGATCTTGCTGCGGGTCCGGATCTGGCCCATCACCCAGGCGACGTTGGCCAGGACACAGGCCTGCAGCAGGTCCTCCTCGGGGGTGTCCGGGGTCGCCCGGCTCAGGACCGGGTCGACCGCCGGCCGGATCGACTCCACGATCGAGGTCACGTGCCCGCCCGGGGTCTCCCCGGTGCGCTGGGCCGCGACGGTGGCCGCGACCGCTCCGCAGCCACCGTGGCCGAGCACCAGCAGCAGCGGGACGTGCAGGTGCTCGGCGGCGTACTCGATGCTGCCCAGCACGCTGGCGTCCACGACGTTCCCGGCCACCCGCTGGTCGAACAGGTCACCGATCCCCTGGTCGAACAGGGTCTCGGGCGGGACGCGGGAGTCCGCGCACCCCAGCGACATCGCCATCGGGGTCTGCCCGCCGCTGACCTCCTGCACCCGCCGCAGACCCTGCCGGGGGTGGGCAGGGCGGCCGGCGAGGAACCTCCGGTTGCCGGCGAGGAGGCGGCGCAGGGCGAGCTCGGGGGGAGCGGCCGGTCCCTGGCCGTCCGGGCGCAGCACGAGAGCGGCCTCATCAGCCACCCGGGAGAGCGCGGTCGCGAGGGCGCCGGATCCGGCGTGGACGGACGGCGGACCGGAGTCGGCGGCCAGGGCCCCCACGCCCGCGGCTCCCGGTCCGCCCCGTGGAACGGGTACGGCTGCAGCCATGACTCATCCCCTACGTCGACACTGACCGTGACAGGTTGTCCCCCTTCGGGTGACCGGCACCCGGGACGGAGGTCCCCCCATAATCCTTGATCCACGATGGTTGGACCACCTTTGCGGCCCGGCACGCCAGAGGGAATCTGCGTGAACCCAGGCATCGCCCGGCTGACCTGGGCCGTCGACGAGCGGTAACCGGTCCGTCACGTCCGTTCTCCTGGCGGTCACCCGAACGGCGCAGCGGAATCTGCGGTTTTCCCCTGACGAGCGGAGGGCGTCGTGGCGCGTGCACTGGCCTGTCCTGGCCGGCGAGGGGCACCATGCGGCCATGGCAGCACGGATCACCGTCGTCGGCGCCGGGGTGCTGGGGCTGTCCGCAGCCGTCCGCCTCGCCGAACACGGCCACGAGGTGGATGTGCTCGCCCGTGACCTTCCGCTGGAGACGGCGTCCGCGCTGGCCGGGCTGTGGCTGCCGGAACCCGCCCCCGCCGGTCCGCACCCGATCCCCCCGGACATGCGGGCACGGACGCGGCGCTGGGCCGCCGCCGCCCTCGCCGAACTGCGGGTGCTGGCCGCCGATCCGGCGTCAGGGGTCCGGCTGCTGCCCGGCACGCTGCTGCACGCCCGCCCGGTCCCGCCCCCGGGCTGGGCGTCCCCGGAGTTCGGGCTGCAGTTGCACGCCTGTGCGGATCCGGCACCGGGGTACCCCTTCGGCTACCGGGCCACCCTGCCGGTGGTCGACGCTCCCCGGTACCTGGAACAACTGCGCGGCAGACTGATCCGGGCGGGCGGAACGCTGACCCGGCTCCCGCTGGCCGCCCTGCCTCCGCGGGGCGTGGTGGTCAACTGCACCGGAGTGTCCGCCCGGGCCCTGGCCGGTGACCCCGAGGTACGCCCGGTCCGCAGCCAACTGGTGGTGCTGGCCGACCCGGGCCTGAGGCAGTGGTGCTGGGACGGGGAGTCCGCCGACCACCTGCTCTGGGTGCTGCCGCGGGGTCATGACGTCGTGGTCGGCGGGACCGCACAGGACGGGTCCTGGGACAGCGCCCCCGACCCGCAGACGGCCCGCCGACTGCTGCGACGGGCCGTCGCGACCGTTCCCGCGCTGGACGGGGCGGCCGTCCTCGGGCACCGGGTGGGTCTGGCCCCCGGCCGTCTCCTCCCCCGGCTGGAGGTCGAGCACCGGCCGCACGCCGATGACCCCCGGCACGCGATCGTGCACTGCTACGGGCACGGCAGGTCCGGGCTCACCTGGTCCTGGGGTTGCGCGGACGACGTGCTCGCCGAGGTGAACGCGCTGGTCACGGCCTGAGCCCGGCGACCGGACCGGAACCTGCGGCGGGGTGGAGCCCGGCGGGCACGGTACCGCGGACGGTCCACCGGCAGATCCGGGTCGGCGGCCCATGAGAGCGTGGGGCTGTCCGGTCCGCCAGCGCCGCCGCCGAAGGAGTCCGATGAAGCCCGACTTCGACCTGACCGACGACGAACTGCGCGCCGCCGGCTCGGTGAAGTGGAACCTCGAATCCCGGGATGTGCTGCCGGCCTGGGTCGCGGAGATGGATGTGCGGCCCTGCCCGGCGGTCGCGGAGGCCGTCGCGGACGCCGTGCGGCTCGGCGAGTTCGGGTATCCGGCACCGGACGCCCACTACCGCCTCCCCGAGGCCACCGCAGCCTTCCTCACCCGCCGGTTCGGCCGCCCGGTGGATCCGGCGCTGGTGCTCGGCTGCGGGGACGTGATGGCCGGGGTCCGGCTGGCGCTGGAGACCCTGTGCGAGGACGCCCCGGTGGTGGTCCCGACCCCGGCCTACCCGCCGTTCCTCGACATCGTGCGGGTGACCCGGCGGCGACTGGTCACCGTCCCGGCGGTGGCCGGGTCCGGGCGGCTCACCCTGGACGTCGAGGGGATCGGCCGGGCCCTGGCCGGGGGCGCGCGCACCGTCCTGCTCGCCCAGCCGCACAATCCGATCGGCCGGGTCTACACCGCCCCCGAACTCACCGCGCTGCGCGACGTGGCCGACCGGTACGGGGCACGGGTCATCGCCGACGAGATCCACGCGCCGCTGCTGCAGCCCGGGGTGGCCCATGTCCCGTACGCCGGCCTGGAGGGGACGGCCGGGCACGTCACGACCGTGTTCGCGGCCTCGAAGGCGTGGAACACCCCGGGACTGAAGTGCGCCCAGATCATCGCCGGCACCCCGCAGGACCGGGCGGCGCTGGAGGCGGTGCCACATGTGGCCAACCACGGCATCTCCAGCCTCGGGCCGGTCGCGACGGTGGCGGCGTACACCGAGGGCGAGGCGTGGCTGGACGGTGTCCTGGACCACCTGGCCGCACAACGGGACCTGTTCGGCGCCCTGCTGGCCGAACTGCTCCCCCAGCTGTCCTGGGAGCCGATGGAGGGCACCTACCTGGCCTGGGTCGACGCCCGGCCGACCGGACTGGCCGACCCCGCGCTCACCGCACTGGAACGCGGCCGGGTGATGGTCAACCGCGGCGCCACCTTCGGACCGGGCCATGAGGGCTTCGTCCGGGTCAACCTCGCGACGTCCGCCGAGCGCCTGCGCCGGATCGTCGAGCGGCTGGCCGAGGCCTGGACCGCCTGACCCGGCCACTCAGCGGAACCGCCGGCCCACCAGGGACCCCTCGGGCCGGCGGACCCGGCTACCGCCGCTCGGGCAATCTGTGGGCGCGGCGGATCTCGGCGACGATCCGGGCCATGCTCTCGGTCAGGCTGTGGTCCTTCGGGGTGAACACGGCCGCGACCCCCTGGGCCAGCAGGGTTCGGGCGTCCGCGTCCGGGATGATCCCGCCGACGACCACGGGGACGTCGGCCAGGCCCTCCCGGCGCAGCCCGGCCAGGACGTCCGGGACCAGCTCCAGATGCGAGCCGGACAGCACCGACAGGCCCACGCAGTGCACGTCCTCGGCCACCGCGGCCGCCACGAGCTGGGCCGGGGTGAGCCGGATCCCCTGGTACACCACCTCGAAGCCGACGTCGCGGGCCCGCACGGCGACCTGTTCGGCGCCGTTGGAGTGCCCGTCCAGCCCGGGCTTGCCGACCAGCAGCCGCAGCCGCCCGCCGAGTTCCTCCCCGGTGCCGCGGACCAGTTCGCGGACCTGCGCCAGCCGGGCGCCCGCCGCGTCACCCTCCCCCGGCAGGCCGGCCACGCCCACGCTCACCCCGGCCTGACCGGTCACCCCGGTGGGGGCCCGGTACTCGCCGAACACCTCGCGCAGCACCCCCGCCCACTCCCCCGTGGTCACCCCGGCGCGGGCGCACTGCAGGGTCGCCGGCATCAGGTTGGCCCCGGAACCCGCGTCGTCGCGTAGCCGGCGCAGCGCGGTCTCGGCGGCGGCCAGGCCCTGCGCGGTGGCGTCCCGCTGCTCCCGCCAGGCCCGGACGGCCGCGGCGGCGCTGGACTCCACCTGAGGGTCCACCGACTGGATCGCGGTGTCGAGATCCGCGGTCAGCGGCGACGGCTCGGTCTCCACGAAGCGGTTGACCCCGACCACGACGTCCTCGCCGCTCTCGATCCGCTGCCGGCGGGTGGCGTGCGAGGCGACCAGCGCGGACTTCATGTAGCCGGACTCCACCGCGGCCACCGCGCCACCCATCGCCTGGATCCGGTCGATCTCCTCGCGGGCGCCGTCGAGGATCTGGCGGGTCTTGGCCTCGACCACCGCAGAGCCGTCGAACAGGTCGCCGTACTCCAGCAGGTCGGACTCGAAGGCGAGCACCTGCTGGATCCGCAGCGACCACTGCTGGTCCCATGGCCGGGGCAGGCCGAGTGCCTCGTTCCAGGCGGGCAGCTGGATCGCCCGGGCGCGGGCGTTCCTGGACAGCGTCACGGCGAGCATCTCCAGCACGATCCGCTGGACGTTGTTCTCCGGCTGCACCTCGGTCAGGCCGAGGGAGTTCACCTGGACGCCGTAGCGGAACCGGCGCTGCCTCGGATCGGTGACGCCGTACCGGTCACGGGTGATCTCGTCCCACAGGTCGACGAAGGCGCGCAGCTTGCACATCTCCTCGACGAACCGGACCCCGGCGTTGACGAAGAACGAGATCCGCTGCACGACGTCGCCGAACTTCTCCGGCGGTACCTGCCCGCCGTCGCGGACCGCGTCCAGGACGGCGATCGCGGTGCACATCGCGAACGCGACCTCCTGCACCGGGGTCGCGCCCGCCTCCTGCAGGTGGTAGCTGCAGATGTTCACCGGATTCCACTGCGGCATCGCCGACACGGTGTAGGCGATGACGTCGGTGGTCAGCCGCAGGCTCGGGCCCGGCGGGAAGACGTAGGTGCCGCGGGACAGGTACTCCTTGATGATGTCGTTCTGCGTCGTGCCGGCCAGGGCGGCGGGGGCGGCACCCTGTTCCTCGGCGACCACCTGGTAGAGCGCCAGCAGCCACATCGCGGTGGCGTTGATCGTCATCGAGGTGTTCATCCCGGCCAGCGGGATGCCGTCGAACAGGGCACGCAGATCTGCGACGTGGGCTATCGGGACACCGACCTTGCCGACCTCACCACGGGACAGTTCGTGGTCGGGGTCGTAGCCGGTCTGGGTGGGCAGGTCGAAGGCCACGGACAGGCCGGTCTGCCCCTTCGCGAGGTTGCGCCGGTACAGCGCGTTGGACTCCGCGGGGCTGGAGTGACCGGCGTAGGTCCGCATCACCCAGGGCCGGTCCCGCTGCGGACGCGCCGGCGTGAGGTCCTCGTCGGTCATCGCAGCCTCCCGGATCGCCGTGCACCTGCTCGTGAGGCTACCCAGCGGTATCGGCCCGGGTCAGAGGCGGAAAAGTGAGCGAGGTCACCCGGTCTCAGCTGCCGACGCGGGCGATCCCGAAACCGGGGGTCCGGCGCTCGGCGGGATCGGCCGGGGTGGGGCCGGCCGGGGTGGAGCGGGTGGCTGCGTCGGCCTGGACACCGAGGACACGGTGCAGGCGGGTGGCCCGCAGCAGGCGCAACTGCCGGGGCGAGACGTCCTCGAGGGTGAGCCGGCGACCGGACTGCCGGGCGCGACGCTGGGCGCCCACCAGGACGCCGAGCCCGCTGGCGTCCCAGATCTCCAGTTCGGGGATGTGGAGGACGACGTCCCCGACGCCGTCGTCGATGGTGGCCTGCAGTGCTGCCCGCGCCGCCGGTGCACTGTGTCCGTCCAGCCGACCGGACACCGCAAGCTCCACGCCCGCACGGATGATCTCGATGCTCAGAGCCGACCTCATGGCCCCGCCCCCTCCCGGGCTCCCTACCCCGGTTGCCGCCGTGCCGGGCGGAACCGGTCCTTGCTCCTGGAACGCCCGGCCTCGGAGTTCCGTTGCCGGGGCCCGGTCATCACCGACTCATTACTACCGCACGTCAGTGATTCACCACAGTGAGTTACCGAATCTGAGACGCGATCGCCGACAGGCTTGGCTGCACCGACAAGCCCCAGCTCCTCCGGACGGAGGACGCATTGAATCGACAGCCTCGACTACGCGAACCGTCGCGAGACCCCCGTCGACGCGCCTCCCCCTGGCGTCCCCGTTGTCGACCTTGGACGACCCTAACCCACGGCACTGCGCACGCAGCGGAACGCGAACCGGCGTGGCGGGCGCAACTCCGGTCGTTCGGACACGATCAGTGACCTTTCCGTAATGCTTCCGCGACGTCACCGACACCACCCCTGCCGACCGTCGCCATGGCCCGGGTCTCGGGTGAGACTGGGCCGGTGAGTGAGCGCAGCGAGCGAACCGACCAGCAGGGTGCGGCGCTCGCGGTGGCGACGAGCGCCGGCGAGGAGGTGCCGTGAACGGATGGGGAGCCGACGGCGACGTCCCCGGCCCCCTGCTCGCCCTCGCCGTGGTCGCGGTGCTCATGGTCCTGCTCCGCTGGGCGTTCGGGCGAGGGCGGTCCGTGGTCATGCGCCGGCCCACGAGCGGCCGCCACGACGAGTACGGCCTGCTGGTCCGGGTGGCCGCTCCCGCCACCGTCGAGGACGGCGAGCGGATCCGGCGGCGCCTGGTGGCGGCCGGGCTGCGGGCCACCCTGGCACCTACCCTGGAGGGTCCCGCGGTGATGGTCTTCCCCGAGGACGTCACGACCGCCCGGGGCCTGATCGACCACCCGCCGCCCGGGCCGCCACCGGCTCCGTAGCCCGGTCCACGGGTGGTCTGCGCAGTGCGAGCGGCCCCGCCACCGGGCCGCGGGACGGCAGCCCGCACAGCCGTGAAGATCTTCAGACGAAGGCGGCCGGCTCCGGGACCGAGATCCGGGTGACCTCCGCACCCAGACCGCGCAGGGCGGCATCCATCCCGGCATAGCCCCGGTCGATGTGCCCGGCGGCCATCACCGTGGTCTCCCCGTCTGCGACCAGCCCGGCGATCACCAGGGCGGCCCCGGCGCGGATGTCGGAGGCCTCCACCGGCGCGGCGGACAGCCGTGGCACCCCGCGGACCAGGGCGTGGTGACCGTCCACCCGGACCTGGGCGCCGAGCCGGGCGATCTCCTGGACGAAGCGGAAGCGTGCCTCGAACAGGTTCTCCGTCACCATGGCCGCGCCGTCGGCGATCGCATCCAGGGTGATCACGAACGGCTGCAGATCGGTCGGGAAGCCCGGGTACGGCAGGGTCGCGACATCCACCGACCGCGGGCGCTCCGGGCCGACCACCTCGAAGCCGTCCTCCAGCTCCGACACGACCGCTCCGGCCCCGACCAGCTTGTCCAGCACCATGCCGAGATGGCCTGCCTCACCGTTGCGCACGACCACCGCACCCCCGGTGATCGCCGCGGCGAAGGCCCAGGTCCCCGCGACGATCCGGTCCGGGACGACCCGATGCTCGGTCGGGTGCAGGGACTGCACGCCGTGCACGGTGATGGTGGAGGTGGCCACTCCCTCGATCTGCGCGCCCATCCGGCGCAGCATCCGGCACAGGTCGACGATCTCCGGTTCACGGGCCGCGTTGACGATCTCGGTCACGCCGCGGGCCAGGACGGCGGCCATCACGAGGTTCTCCGTCGCGCCCACGCTGGGGAAGTCCAGCCGGATGCTCGCCCCGGTCAACCCGTCCGGAGCCTGCGCCACCAGATAGCCGTGATCCACCCGGACCTCGGCGCCGAGCGAGACCAGCCCGCAGATGTGCAGGTCCAGGCCCCGGGACCCGATGGCGTCCCCGCCCGGCAGGGCGACGTCGGCGACCCGGCAGCGGGTGACCAGGGGTCCGAGCACGCTGATCGAGGCCCGCATGGCCCGGACAAGGTCGTAGTCAGCCCGGTGGTGCAGGACGGCCGGCACGTCGATGCGCACCACCCCCGCCTGCCGGTCGTGCTCGACATCGCAGTCCAGACGACGCAGCAGCTCGGCCATGATCCGCACGTCGATGATGTCCGGAACGTCGATCAGCGTGGTCGCCCCCTCGGCCAGCAGGGCGGCCGCCATCAACTTCAGCACGCTGTTCTTGGCACCCGGAACCCGCACCGCCCCGGACAGGCGGGTCCCCCCGACGACTCTGAACGCCTCCACGGGCCCCGATCGTAGGGCCCGCGCACCGCAGGGCCCGCGAACAGCCGTCCCGCACCGGGTCCGCCACCTCCGTGGCGCCCCCCGCGCCCGGGTGCCGGGCAGCCCGTAGGCTGCCGTCATGGTCAACCTCACCCGCATCTACACCCGGACCGGGGACGACGGCACGACGACGCTGGGCGACATGAGCCGGACCCGGAAGACGGACGTGCGGCTGGCCGCCTACGCCGACATCGACGAGGCCAGCAGTGCCATCGGCGTGGTTCTCGCCCTGGCCGGCGGGCAACTCGACGACGAGGTGTCGGCGCTGCTGCTGCGGGTGCAGAACGACCTGTACGACGTGGGCGCGGACCTGTGCACGCCGCTGGCCGCCGAGCCCGCCCATCCCCCGCTGCGGATCACGCCCGGCTACGTCGCGGACCTGGAGCAGGCCTGCGACCGCTACAACGCCGAACTGCCGCCGCTGCGCTCGTTCGTGCTGCCCGGGGGGACCCCGGCGGCCGCACTGCTGCACGTCGCCCGCACGGTCACCCGACGCGCGGAGCGCTCGGTGTGGGCGGCGTTGGAGGCCCACGGCGGCGAGCCCGAGGGCGGGGTCAACCCGGTCGCCGCGACCTACCTCAACCGGCTCAGCGACCTGCTGTTCATCCTCTGCCGCCACGCCAACCGGGAGACCGGGGACGTCACCTGGACCCCGGGCGGGGACCACCAGCACCCCTGAGTCTCTCTGAGGCCGCCCTCACAGCCCGGCGATGGAGACGTTCTGGCCGGGCGGGGCGGACTCCAGCCAGGTGGCCAGGCCGCTGTACGCAGGTTCGCTCATCGCCAGCTCGACGGCGCGCGTTCCGTCGGCGCAGCGGACGATCACCCAGCCGGGCAGCACGGCGTAGATCTCCGAGCCCTGCGGTGGGCGGCGGTCGACGATCATCAGGCTGCCGCGCAGCAGGGAGCGGGACGGCTTGGGACTCATCGTGAAGACGCGGAACCAGTCCAGCCGGTCCCGCTCATAGCGGGCAACCCCCGGCATCCAGCCACCGGTACCCTGCCGGGCGTCCGGCACCCGCAACGAACAGTCGAAGGTCCCCACCCCACGGCTGAGGATGAACCGCCGCAGGACGAAGACGCCGACACCGACGAAGAGCAGGACGACGGCCGTGCCCAGGGCGACGAGGGGAACGATGAACTCGCCCACGTCGCCCGCCGCCGACCCGTCGTCAGGCCCTCGCGGACCCGGTACCGAGGGCCGCCCGGTCGGACACCACCGTCACCCGGTTGTGCTCGACGGAGAGGAAGCCACCGTCCACGGTCGCCACGACCGGGTCGCCGTCCACCGGGGTGATCCGGACCTCCCCACCGCTGAGCACCGCGAGGATCGGGGCGTGTCCGGGCAGGATCCCCAGGTCGCCGTCCACGGTACGGGCGACCACCATCGACGCCTCGCCGGACCAGACCCGGCTGTCGGCGCTGACCAGCTCGACCTGCAATGGCACCTGAAACAACCTCCGCGTGCGATGGGCACCGTCCCCCACGAGGGCGGATCCGGGTGCCAGAGCCAGTTGCAGGATACCGGGGCCTGCGGCGACCCCGCGCGGGCTGTCCCCAGGGTGGGGGACAGCTCCGGGCAGTGTCACCGGGCCCGTCACCTGCAATGTCGGGCCCGTCCGTCGGGACGGGGTGAGCCGGGTGGAACGCCGACGGGCCCCGGCCTTACAGCCGAGGCCCGTCGGTGCGAGCGCTGGAGCCGGCGGCCCGGCTGGCAGAACCGCTCGGGCCGGCGGCGGATCAGGCGCCGGTCTGCTTCTTGATCTCCGCGGCCTTGCGCTCGACGTCGTCGAGGCCACCGCACATGAAGAAGGCCTGCTCCGGAACGTCGTCGTACTCGCCGTCGGCGATCTTGGTGAACGCCTCGATGGTGTCCGCCAGCGTCACGAACGACCCGTCGAGGCCGGTGAACGTCTTGGCCACGAAGGTGTTCTGGGACAGGAAGCGCTCGATCCGGCGAGCCCGGTTGACGACGATCCGGTCTTCCTCGGACAGTTCCTCGACGCCGAGGATGGCGATGATGTCCTGCAGTTCCTTGTTGCGCTGCAGGATCTGCTTGATCCGGACCGCGGTGTTGTAGTGGTCGGCGCTGATGTACCTCGGGTCGAGGATCCGGCTGGTCGAGGTCAGCGGGTCCACGGCCGGGTAGATCCCCAGCGACGCGACCGTCCGGGACAGCTCCGTCGTCGCGTCGAGGTGCGCGAACGTCGTCGCCGGGGCCGGGTCGGTGTAGTCGTCGGCGGGCACGTACACGGCCTGCAGCGAGGTGATGGAGTGACCGCGGGTCGAGGTGATCCGCTCCTGCAGCACACCCATCTCGTCGGCCAGGGTCGGCTGGTAACCCACGGCGCTGGGCATCCGCCCGAGCAGCGTGGAGACCTCCGAACCGGCCTGGGTGAACCGGAAGATGTTGTCGATGAACAGCAGCACGTCCTGCTTCTGCACGTCGCGGAAGTACTCCGCCATCGTCAGCGCGGACAGCGCGACCCGCAGCCGGGTGCCCGGCGGCTCGTCCATCTGGCCGAACACCAGCGCCGTCTTCTCGATGACGCCGGTCTCGGTCATCTCGGCGATCAGGTCGTTGCCCTCACGGGTGCGCTCGCCGACGCCGGCGAACACCGACACACCACCGAAGTTCTCGGCGACCCGGTAGATCATCTCCTGGATGAGCACCGTCTTGCCCACGCCGGCGCCGCCGAACAGGCCGATCTTGCCGCCCAGCACATAGGGGGTGAGCAGGTCGATGACCTTGATGCCGGTCTCGAACATCTGGGTCTTCGACTCCAGCTGGTCGAAGGCCGGGGCCGAACGGTGGATCGGCCAGCGCTCGTTGATCTCCAGGCGCTCGCCGTCCTTGAGGTTCAGGCACTCGCCGATGGCGTTGAACACGTGCCCCTTGGTCACGTCGCCGACCGGCACGTTGATCGCCTGACCGGTGTCCGAGACCGCGGCGCCGCGGACCAGGCCGTCGGTGGGCTGCATGGAGATGGCGCGCACCATGTTGTCCCCGATGTGCTGGGACACCTCGAGGGTCAGCGTGCGGGTGGTCCCGCCCATCGTGACCTCGACCTGGAGCGCGTTGTACATCTCCGGCATGGCGTCGGCGGGGAACTCGATGTCGACGACGGGGCCGATGACACGGGACACCCGGCCCACCCCCGCGGCACCCGAGGCCGCGGTGTTCTCAACAGCAGTGGCAGTCATTGCTTCTCACTCACTCTCGGGTGTCACGCGCTCGGGGCGTTGGCATCGGCGAGGGCGTTGGCACCGCCGACGATCTCGCTGATCTCCTGGGTGATCTCGGCCTGGCGCGCAGTGTTGGCCAGCCGGGTGTACTTGCGGATCAGTTCCTCCGCGTTGTCGGTCGCGGACTTCATCGCCCGCTGCCGCGACGCCAGCTCGCTGGCGGCCGACTGCAGCAACGCGTTGAAGATCCGGCTCTCGACGTACTTCGGCAGGAGTGCGTCGAGCACGGCCTTCGCCGACGGCTCGAACTCGTACAGCGGCAGGACCTCGTCCGGCTTCGGCGGCTCCTCGCCCTCCACGACCTCCAGGGGCAGCAGGCGCACGACCTCGGGGGTCTGGGTGACCATGTTGACGAAGCGGGTGTAGACGATGTGGATCTCGTCGACACCCCCTTCCTCGGCCGGGGTGAGGAACGCGTCGATCAGGGTGTCGGCGATCGCCTTCGCGTGCTCGATCTGCGGCGAGTCCGAGAAGCCGCTCCACTCACCGGCCACCGGCCGCTGGCGGAACTTGTAGAACGCCGCACCCTTGCGCCCACAGATGAAGGGCACGACCTCCTTGCCCTCGCTGCGCAGCAGTCCGGCGAGCGCCTCGCCCTCCTTGAGGACGTTGGAGGAGTAAGCACCTGCCAGACCGCGGTCGGAGGTGATCAGCAGCATCGCCGCCCGCGTGACGACCTCCTTCTCCTTCGTCAGCGGGTGGTCCTCGTTGGAGTACGTCGCCACCGCCGACACGGCGCGGGTGATCGCCCGGGCGTAGGGGGTCGACGCGGCCGTCCGGTGCTGCGCCTTGACCATCCGGGAGGCGGCGATGAGCTCGAACGCCCGGGTGATCTTCTTCATCGCCGAGACCGAGCGGATCCGCGAGCGGTAGACCCTGAGCTGGGCTCCCATGTCGTCGTCCTTTCCGTCAGCGCCTGCGTCAGCCGCGCTTCTGGCGGACGATCTGCTCCTGCTCGACGTCGGCCTCGTCCAGCGCCGTCGCGGACTCGTGGCCCGCCACGATCACCGGCTTGCCCTCACCGGTCTGGAACTCCAGCTTGAACGCCGTGACGGCCTCCTTGAGGGTCGCCTCGGTGTCGTCGGTGAACAGGCCCGACTCGCGGATGCTGTCGAGCACCTTCGAGTGGCGGCGCAGGCTGTCCAGCAGCTCGGACTCGAAGCGGCGGACGTCGGCGGTCGGCACGGCGTCCAGCTCACCGCTGGTGCCCAGCCAGATCGCGACCGCCTGCTCCTCCATCGGGTACGGCGTGTACTGCGGCTGCTTGAGCAGTTCCACCAGACGCTCGCCCCGGGCCAGCTGGGCGCGGGAGGCTGCGTCGAGGTCGGAGGCGAACATCGCGAACGCCTCCAGGGCACGGAACTGCGCCAGGTCCACGCGCAGGGAGCCGGAGACCTTCCGCATCGCCTTGGTCTGCGCGGAGCCACCGACCCGGCTGACCGAGATACCGACGTTGATGGCCGGCCGCACGTTGGCGTTGAACAGGTCCGACTCCAGGAAGATCTGGCCGTCGGTGATGGAGATGACGTTGGTCGGGATGTACGCCGACACGTCGTTGGCCTTGGTCTCGATCACCGGCAGACCGGTCATCGAACCGGCACCCATGTCGTCGGACAGCTTGGCGCAGCGCTCCAGCAGCCGGCTGTGCAGGTAGAACACGTCGCCGGGGTAGGCCTCGCGACCCGGCGGGCGGCGCAGCAGCAGGGACACGGCGCGGTAGGCCTCGGCCTGCTTGGTCAGGTCGTCGAAGATGATCAGGACGTGCTTGCCGGCGTACATCCAGTGCTGGCCGATGGCCGAGCCGGTGTAGGGGGCGAGGTACTTGAAGCCCGCGGGGTCGGAGGCGGGAGCCGCGACGATCGTCGTGTACTCCAGCGCACCGGCCTCCTCCAGCGCCCGGCGGACACCGGCGATGGTGGAGCCCTTCTGGCCGATCGCGACGTAGATGCAGCGGACCTGCTTGGCCGGGTCACCCGACGCCCAGTTGGCCTTCTGGTTGATGATCGCGTCGATCGCGACGGCGGTCTTGCCGGTCTGCCGGTCGCCGATGATCAGCTGCCGCTGGCCACGACCGATCGGGGTCATCGAGTCGATGGCCTTGATCCCGGTCATCAGCGGCTCGTGCACGCCCTTGCGCTGCACGACGGTCGGCGCCTGCAGCTCCAGGGCCCGGCGGCCCTCGGCCGCGATGTCGCCCAGGCCGTCGATCGGCGCGCCCAGCGGGTCCACGACCCGGCCCAGGAACGCGTCACCGACCGGCACCGAGAGGATCTCGCCGGTGCGGCGGACCTCCTGGCCCTCCTCGATCCCGGCGAAGGGGCCGAGGACGACGACGCCGACCTCGCGCACGTCGAGGTTCAGCGCCAGGCCGAGCGTGCCGTCCTCGAACTGCAGCAGCTCGTTGGCCATGACGCTGGGCAGACCCTCGACCCGGGCGATGCCGTCCATGGCCTCGCTGACCCGCCCGACCTCTTCGCGGGCGGCGGCACCGGGCTCGTAGGACTGGACGAAGGCGTCCAGGGCGTCCCGGATCTCCTCCGGACGGATGGTGAGCTCCGCCATCTGAAGTCCCTGCTCTCTCGTCTGTCGTCCGGTCCCAGATCCCGGGACCGCACCGTTACGTGTAATCGTCCGGTCCGAGCTCGGGGCCGGACCGATCATGTCGTCGGGTGGTGCACGTGGTGCGGTGGTGCTGATCGTTCGTGCTGAGGCCGTCGGGGCGACCGGCGAATCAGCCGGCGAGCCGCCGCCGGGCCTCGTCGAGACGGGTGGCGATGGTGCCGTCGATGAGCTCGCCGCCCACCTGTACCCGCAGGCCACCGCGTACCTCGGGGTCGAGGTCGACGTTCAGGCGGATCGGCCGGCCGTAGGTGCGCCGCAGCGAGGCGGCCAGCCGCTCCCGCTGGGCAGCGGTCAGCGGGACCGCCGCGACCACGTGGGCCACGAGCTGCCGTCGACGCTCCGCTGCCGCCTCGACGAACGTCTCCAGGGCCCGCTCGGTGCGCAGACCCCGCGGGTGCACCGCAGCCTGGACGGCCAGCTGGACGGTCTCCGGCGCGGCCTTGCCGGACAGCAGGCGCTGCACCAGCTCCGCCTTGCGCTCGTCCCCCTCGGTACGGGCCGAGAAGGCGTCCCGCAGCTGCGTGGTGCCGGCGACCAGACGCGAGAACCGGAACAGCTCGTCCTCGACGCTGTCCAGCCGGTCGGCCCGCTCAGCTGCGGCCAGCACCGCCGACACCGCCAGCGCCTCGAGGGCGTCGGCCAGGTCCAGCGGACTGCCCCAGCGGCCCCGGACCAGGCCGGCGAGCAGGTCCAGCGTCTCGCCACTCACCTTGCCGGTGAGCAGCCGCTGGACCAGGCCGGCCTTGTCCTCGGCCTCCCGGGACGGGTCGGTCAGCGCGCGCCGCAGGCTGGCGTTGCCGGCCAACAGGTTCGCGACCGCGAACAGCTCGTCGCCCAGCGCCTGGGGCTGCGCCCCGCGGGCGGACAGCAACGCCTCCAGGCGCTCCTGCCCGGCCGCGAGGGACTCCCGGCTGATTCCGCGCATCAGGAACCGGCCCCCGCAGGCTCGGCCGCCTCCAGCTCGCCGAGGAACCGGTCCACGACGTTGCTGGCGCGGGCCTCGCTCTCCAGCGACTCCCCGACGATCCGGGACGCCAGCTGGATGGCCAGGTCACCGACCTCGGCCCGCAGCTGCACCAGGGCCTGCTGACGCTCGGCCTGGATCTGCTGCTGGGCGGAGGAGAGGATGCGGTCGGCCTCGTCCTGGGCGCGCTGACGCAGCTCGGCCACGATCTGCGCGCCTTCCTCCTGGGCCTGCTGGCGGATCCGGGCCGCCTCGGCACGGGCGTCGGCGAGCTGCGACCGGTACTCGTCCAGCGCGGCGCTCGCCTCGGCCTGGGCCTCCTCGGCCTTCTTGATCCCGCCCTCGATGGCGGCGGCACGCTCGGCGAAGATCGCCTCCAGGCGCGGCACGACCTTGGTCGCCACGACCCAGTACAGGATCGCGAAGGCGATGAGCCCGAAGATGAGCTCACCCGGGTGCGGGATGATCGGGTAGGCCGTCTCCCAGAAGCTCTTCCCGCCCTCGGTGGTCTCCGCGGCGCGCAAAGCTGTCGTGAGGATCACGCTGTCTCCCAGAGGGTCGATCGTCGGTCAGAGGGGACGAGCGTCAGCTCTTGAAGACGAACGCCAGGGCGAGACCGAAGATGGCCAGCGCCTCGGCGAGAGCGAAGCCGAGGAAGGCGATCGGCTGCAGGATGCCGCGGGCCTCGGGCTGGCGCGCCACGCCGCTGATGTAGGCGGCGAAGATCAGGCCGACGCCGATACCCGGGCCGATCGCCGACAGGCCGTACCCCAGGATCGCGATGTTTCCCGACATCGAGATGTGTCCTTCCTCGTTCTCCGCGTCCGCCGTCTTGGTCGGCGGAACGGACGTGTGACTCGGTGTCCCCGATTCGGCGGATGCCGTCACGGACGTTGCGGGTGGAGCGGTGCAGTCCCCGGGCGGTGGACCCGGGACGGTTCAGGGGTGGTTCTCGGGGCGGGGCCCCTAGCGCGTCGCGACTCGGTCCGGCTCAGTGTTCGTCGGCAAGCGAGCCGGCGATGTACAGCGCCGCGAGCAGCGTGAAGATGTAGGCCTGAAGGAATTCGACGAGGATCTCGAAGACCGTCATGACGAAGGCCATCACATAGGAGAAAGCCCCCACCGGCACGTAGCCCGGCACGTTCGAGTGCAGGATCAGGTACTCACCGCCTGCGGCGAAGAGCACCAGGAGCAGGTGGCCGGCGAACATGTTGCCGAAGAGCCGCAGTGCCAGGGTGACCGGGCGGGTGAAGAAGTAGGTCAGCAGCTCCAGCGGCACGATCAGGAGGAGCACCGGCAGCGGCAGGCCCGGCGGGATCATGTGCTTGAAGTGGCCACCCAGACCCTTCGCGCGGATGCCGACCAGGTGGTAGATCACGAAGACCACCAGGGCCAGGCCCACGGGGAAGCCGATCCGGCTCATGGTCGGGAACTGGACCAGCGGGATGATCCCGAACAGGTTGTTCACCAGGATCAGCACGAACATCGAGAACAGCAGCGGCACGAACTTGAGGAAGTCGTGGCTGCCGATGATGTCGCGACCCAGCCCGTTGCGGACCATCCCGTAGACCTGCTCGGTCAGGTACTGCCCCTTGGTGGGAACCACGGCGAGCCGCCGCGTCCCCAGCAGCAGGAGACCGATGATCACGACCGCGGAGAGCAGGATGACGATGCTCGCCCGGGTGATCGCAAAGGGACCGTCGGTGCCGAACAACGGCTGCCAGAAGTCGGCGGTGCTGGGGGCCTCGAAGCCGCTCCCGGCGGCGAGCATGGCGCTCACGAGGTCTCCTCACTCACAGTGGTGACCGGCGTCGTCAGACGCCGATGGCGGGCGTCGGTCGTGCGTACCGTACCGAACCCACACCACGTAGAGAGCCAGAGCCATCCCGCCCAGGATGCCGACGAACACGAAGATCGGTTTCGTGCCGAGCCACCTGTCGGCGAGCCAGCCCAGACCCCCGTAGAGGAGTGGTCCGGAGATGAGGTACGCCAGGACGGTCCACGCCGCTGCCTCACCGGGCGGGCCGGCGGGACGGTGGGCGTCGTCGTCCATCCCCGGAAGCGTATCAGTGCGCCGACAGCAACTCCGGCCCGGTCACCCACTCTGACCAGGGGCGTCGGTCCCGACTTCGGAAGCCCGTCCAGCCCCTTCCGGGGGCAGTTGCGGGCCGGGGACGGGAGAGCCGAAAGCGAGTACCCGCAGGGTCCAGGCGGCCCGCAACTCCCCCGCCGACCAGGCCGCCCCACCGGCGATCAGCCCCACCCCGAGGAAACCCGGGGACAGCCAGGTCGACGAGCGCAGCAGCAGGAAGACCATCCCGAGAACGATCACCACGACGCCGTAGCTGATCACCGCGATGGCCATCACCGCAGGTGGCGACCACTGCCGGCTACCGCGCATGACCAGCGGGCCGGTCGTCATCGCCAGGGCGGCCAGCAGTACGCCGACCGCGGCGCCCGTCATCGCCGACGCCCCAGCGAAGGCCGAGCCCGCAACCAGAACCACCCCGGTGACCAGAGCCGGCAGGGCACCACCGCGCAGCAGGGCGGCCGAGGGGTCGGCCGTACCCGAGCCCTTTACCCGATCCCGGTCGGGCTCACTCATCGGATCTCCTGACACCGTCGCCCGAGGGACGTGATTACTCTCACTGCGCGTGTCGTTCCCGGTGCCGCCGGCCACGCAGCGGGCCGAGGGTGAGGGCGGTCGCCACGGCCACCGCGACCAGGCCGCCGACCACCGCCTGCATCGGCGTCACGAACTTCGCCGACGCCACCCCGAAGGCCGCGATCGCAGTCCAGACGTACATGATCAGCACGGCCCTGGCGTGGCTGTGCCCCAGGGCCAGCAGCCGGTGGTGCAGATGCATCTTGTCCGGATGCCAGGGCATTCGCCCGGCTCGGGTGCGGCGGACCACCGCGAGCAGCAGATCGACCAGCGGTAGAGCCAGCACGGCCAGCGGTAGCACCAGCGGGAAGAAAGCGGGCACCAGCTTGAGCTGGGACACCGGCGTGGGGTCCACCTGACCCGTGATGGCGACCGTCGCCGAGGCCAGCAGCAGGCCGATCAGCATCGAACCGCTGTCCCCCATGAAGACCCGGGCCGGGTTGAAGTTGTGCGGCAGGAAGCCCAGGCAACAGCCCACCAGCGCGGCGGTGATCAGCGAGGCCAGCGAGGAGTAGTCGCCGACACTGGCGTCCCTGGACAGCAGGTAGGAGTAGACGAAGAAGGCGGAACCGGCGATCCCGACGATCCCGGCGGCCAGGCCGTCCAGGCCGTCGACGAAGTTCACCGCGTTGATCGTCACCACGACGATGATCACGGTCAGGAGCAGCAGCGTCCCGGCGGACGGGATGGTCACCCCCGCGATCGGCAGGGTGATCAGCTGGACGCCCTTCCACGCCATGAGCACCGCGGCGACAGCCTGCCCGGCCAGCTTGGTCACCGCGTCGAGGGTCCACAGGTCGTCGATCACCCCGAGCACGCAGACCACGGTGGCGCCGAGCAGCACCCCCCAGGGATCGCCGCCGTCGCCGTTGTTGCCGTTGGGGAACACCCGGGAGAGGAAGGGCATGTGGTTGGCGGTGACCATCGCGGCGGCGAACCCGATCAGCATCGCCGTACCGCCCATCCGGGGCACCGGGACGCTGTGCACGTCGCGGTCGCGCACCGGGGTGATCGCCCCGATCCGGCGGGCGATCCGGCGGACCAGCGGCGTCATCAGGTAGGTCACCGCGAAGGCGACAAGGGTGATGTACAGGTAGTTGCGCACTAGCTGCCCGCCTCCTGCGAACCGGTGGGCCGCGGGCCGTCCAGATCCGGGACGACCTCCAGCAGCGTCTCCATCCCGATCGCCCCGACACGCAGCACCTTCGGCCGCTCGCCGCGGACGTCGACGATGGTCGAGCCGCCGGCACCGGGCAGCGTCCCGGCGTCCAGGTACACCCCGACCGTCCCGCCGAGCGTGTCCCGGGCCTGGTCGCACTGCAGCGGGGCGGCCATTCCGACGGGTCCGGCGGCCGTCACCGCCAGCGGACCGGTCCGCTCCAGCAGCTGCAATGCCACCGGGTGCAGCGGCATCCGGACCGAGACAGTGCCGTAGGAGTCCCCGAGATCCCAGTCCAGGGTCGGCTGGGCCAGGCAGAGCAGGGTGAGCGGCCCGGGCCAGAATGCGTCGACCAGATCCCGGGCAGACGGGGCGAGACCGGTGGCGATCCCGTCCAGGGTCCGGGCGTGCGGGATCAGCACGGGAGGCGGCGTCCGGCCGCTGCCGCGGGCACGGAACAACCGGTCGATCGCGTCCGGGGAGAAGGCGTCGCAGCCCAGCCCGTACACGGCGTCCGTCGGCAGCACGACCAGTTCACCGGCGGCGATCGACGAGACCGCACGGGAGATCCCGCCCTCCCGCCCCGACGGAGTCAGACAGTCGAAGCGGTAGCTCACGACGGTTCCTCGCTGGCGCTCGTCGCCACCGCGAGCCCCGCACCCTGCTCATCGGTTCGCTCGCTGCGCTCGCTCACGGGGTGGAGTCTGCCACTGGAGGCTGGGATCACAGCAGCATCACCCGTCACGGCGGGCACCGCGCCCGGCGGCCCCGGCCCGCCGGGCCACCAGGACCCGGGGGCGGCCGGTCAGGTCCTCGACGGTGCGGGCGCCCTCCCAGACCGGGCCGGCGGCCAGCGCCCGGGTCGACGGGCCCTGGGTGTCGGCATGCTCCATCACCAGCAGTCCGCCCGGCACCAGCAGGCCGGCGGCCGCCCGGATCACCCCGCGCGGTACGTCCAGCCCGTCCTCACCGCCGCCGTACAGGGCCTGCCGGGGGTCGTGCTCGGCCACCTCCGGGTCAACGGGCACGGCGCGGGCCGGGATGTACGGCGGGTTGGCCACCACTACGTCCACCTGCCCGGCGAGATCGGCCAGCACCCCCCGGTGGGCGTCCACGGCGTCACCCCGCAGCAGCCGAACCCGGGCGGCCGCCTGCGGATCGAGCTCGGCCAGATTGGCCTGCGCCCAGGCGTGGGCGTCCTCCTCCAGTTCCACGGCGACCACCCGGACCTGCGGCACCTCGGTCGCCACGGCCAAGGCGATCGCCCCGGAGCCGGTGCACAGGTCGACCACGAGCGGTCCGGGCAACCCCGCCGGGCGCGGGAGCGCGGCCAGCCGGGCGGCCTCGTCAACGGCGAGCTGGGCCGCCAGCTCGGTCTCGGGCCGGGGCACGAACACCCCCGGTCCCACCCGCAGCAGCAGTTCGCGGAACGGCGCCCGGCCCGTGAGGTGCTGCAACGGGACGCGCTGTGCCCGGACGGCGATCAGCTCGGCGAAGGTCCGGGCCGGTCCGGCCGGCAGGACATGCCCGCGACAGGACGCCGCCAGCAGCTCACCGCGGGACAGCCCGAGGACATGGGCGGCCAACTGCTCGGCGTCCGCCCGCGGGCTGGCCACCCCGGCAGCGGCGAGGCGGGCGGCCGCCGCGCGCAGCAGCGCGGCCAGATCTTCCTGTGCGGCGGGCAGCGCGGCCGGCGCGGAAGGCCGCCCGACGTCGGACAGGTCAGCCGGACCGGACATATCAGCGGGACCGGTCACGTCAGCCGGACCGGACACGTCAGCGGGACCGGTCATGCGGAGGCTTCGGCGGCCGCGAGGCGGGCGGCCTCGTCGGTGTCCCGGCAGGAGCGCAGCACGGCTTCCAGGTCCCCGCCGAGGACCTGGTCGAGGTTGTACGCCTTGTAGCCGGTGCGGTGATCGGCGATCCGGTTCTCCGGGAAGTTGTAGGTGCGGATCCGCTCCGACCGGTCGACCGTACGAACCTGCGACCGCCGGGTCTGGGCGGCGACGGCCTCGGCCTGCTCGACGGCCGACGCGTGCAGCCGGGCCCGCAGGATCCGCAGCGCCTGCTCCCGGTTCTGCAGCTGGGACTTCTCGTTCTGGCAGGAGACCACGATGCCGGTCGGCAGGTGGGTGATCCGCACCGCCGAGTCGGTGGTGTTCACGCTCTGCCCGCCGGGCCCGGAGGAGCGGAAGACATCGATGCGCAGATCGTCCGGGTCGATCGTGATCTCGACGTCCTCGACCTCGGGCAGCACCAGGACCCCGGCCGCCGAGGTGTGGATCCGGCCCTGGGACTCCGTCACGGGGACCCGCTGCACCCGGTGCACCCCGCCCTCGTACTTCAGCCAGGAGTACACCCCCTCACCGGGCTGGGGCGTCCCCCGCGACTTCACCGCCACCGAGACGTCCTTGTGCCCGCCGAGGTCGGACTCGGTGGCGTCGATGATCTCGGTCCGCCAGCCGTGCCGTTCGGCGTAGCGCAGGTACATCCTGAACAGATCGCCCGCGAACAGGGCGGACTCCTCCCCGCCCTCCCCCGCCTTGATCTCCAGGATGACGTCCCGGTCGTCGTCGGGGTCGCGCGGGATGAGCCTGCGGCGCAGGTGCTCCCGGCAGGACTCCTCTGCGGCCAGCAGGGCAGGCAGCTCCTCCGCGAAGGACGGGTCGTCGCCGGCCAGCTCGCGGGCGGCCACCACGTCGTCCGCAGCCTGGCGCCAGGCGTGGA
>DASTGO010000101.1:0-20790 GCA_035719045.1 Kineosporiaceae bacterium
GAATCGCCTGCGTGATCGGCGATCGCACCGTCCCTGACACACCACGGGTCCGGTCGCTGACCCCGGAACTGGCGAAGGGGCTGGAGTTCGACCTCGTCGTCCTGGTCGACCCGGACGCCTTCGGCACCGGGATCGAGGCCGCGGTCGACCGCTATGTCGCGATGACCCGGGCGACGCAGCCACGGGTCATGCTCACGCGAACCTGACCGCCGGGTGGCGGCCCACCGCTACGCCTCGACGGGCAGTTCCCCGGATCCGCGGGCCAGCAGCCGGGCGCCCACGGTGACCACCGACGGGGGCGAGTCGTCGCCGTCGAGCCGGGCGAAAAGACGTTGCGCGGCAAGGTGTCCGACCGTGGACGGATCCTGCGCCATCACCGAGATCCCCGGCTCGACGACGGAGGCGAGCGGCACGTCGTCGAAGCCGACCAGGGCCACCCGGTGCTGCAGGCCGAGCTCGTGCAGCGCCTCGACCGCGCCGATCGTGACCAGGTTCTGGCTGGTGAACAGCATCTGCGGACTTTGCTGCGCGAACAGGTCCAGGGCGGCCGCGCGGGCCTGCGTGGCGGTGCGCAGCCCGTGCCGGATCAGCACCGGGTCGGGGGGCATGCCGGCCGCGTCGAGAGCGTCGGTGAAGCCCGAGAACCGTTGGTGTGCAGTCGGAATCGCCAGGTCGTCACCGAGGTAGGCGATCCCGCGGCGGCCGGTGGCGAACAGGTGGTCGACGGCGGCCCGGGCCCCGCCCCGGTTGTCGGTGACGATGGCGTCGGCCAGCAGCGGGGTGGGCAGCCGGTCGATGAACACGAACGGCGTGCCGGCCTGCTGCTCGGCCACCACATACCGGTGGTCCTTGCCGGACGGCATGATGATCAGCCCGTCGACCCGGCGGTCGATCAGGGTCCGGGCCAGGTCCCGTTCCCGCTGCGGGTCCTCGTCGAGGCTGCCGGCCAGGACGAGCACCTGGTACCCCCGGGCGAAGTCCTCCACGGCCCGGTGCACCGCGGAGGAGAACGGGTTGCTGACATCCTCCAGGAGCAGGCCGATCGTGTTGGTCCGGCCGCCGCGACGCAGGCTGGCCGCGGTCAGGTTGGGCCGGTAGCCGAGCTTGTCCGCCGCCGACCGCACCCGCGCGACCAGGTCCGGGTCGACCGTCGGCACGTCGTTGAACACGCGGGACACCGTCTTGGTACCGACCCCGGCCAGCGCCGCGACATCCCTCATCGTGGGGCGGTCGCGGCGGGCGAGGCCGGACTCCGGGTCTGGCACGGCGCTCCTCGGATCGAGGTGGACGGGCGGGCGGAAGCTCTCGGGGCGGGCGGAACGGACCGGGCGTCACGGTGCAGCGCGACCGCGACGCCCGGTTCCCGCGCGGGAGTCCGGACCGGCAGCGACTACGGCGCGGACGTTCCCGAAGGCTGCAGGGTCGTCGCCCCGGTCATGATGGCGACGGCCTCGTTCGGGGTGTGCGACTGCGGGGTGATCACCCCGGCCGCCCGGCCCAGCCGCTGGATGTGGATCCGGTCGGCGACCTCGAACACGTTGGGCATGTTGTGGCTGATCAGGATCACGCCGAGGCCGCGCTCACGCAGGTCGCGGATCAGCCGCAGCACCTGCCCGGTCTCCCGGACGCCCAGCGCCGCGGTCGGCTCGTCGAGGATGACGACCTTGCCGCCGAACGCCGCCGCCCGGGCCACCGCCACCGCCTGCCGCTGCCCACCGGACAACGTCTCGACGGCCTGGTTGATGTTCTGCAGGGTGCTGATGCCCAGGTCGTCGATGTGCTGCTGGGCCTGCCTCTTCATCCCCCGGGTGTCGAGCATCCGGAACACCCTGCCGAGGATGCCGGGCCGGCGCTGCTCCCGGGCCAGGAACAGGTTGCTGGTGATGTCCAGCGCGGGGGCGACCGCGAGGGTCTGGTACACGGTCTCGATCCCGGCCTCCCGCGCCTCCTGGGTGCTGCGGAAGGTCACCTCCCGGCCGTCCACCAGCAGCGTGCCCGCGTCGGGGGTCATCGCCCCGGACAGGCACTTGATCAGCGTGGACTTCCCGGCGCCGTTGTCGCCGATGATGGCCAGCACCTCGCCGGGGTACAGGTCGAGGTCCACCCCGGCCAGGCCGACGACGTGGCCGAAGGTCTTGACCAGGCCACGGGCCTGCAGGATGGGCTGCTGCGACTGTGCCGTCACGACTTCACGCTCCGGATCCACTGGTCGGCGCTGGCCGCGACGATGACGAGGACGCCGACGGCGAACAGCTGGTAGTTCTGGTCGACCCCCGCCAGCGCCAGGCCGTTCTTGAAGATCTGGACGATGAGGGCGCCGATCAGCGAGCCGATCACCGTGCCGCGCCCGCCGAACAGGCTGGTGCCGCCGATCACGACCGCGGTGATGCTCTCCAGGTTGAGGTCGAGCACGGCGTTCGGGTCGGCGCCGTTGATCCGGCCGATCAGGATCCAGGCGGAGAGCCCGATCACCGCGCCGGCCACCACGTAGGCGGACAGCAGCACCCGCCCGGTCCGGATGCCTGCCAGCCGCGCCGCCTCGGCATCGTCACCCGTGGCATAGAGGTGCCGGCCCCAGGCGGTCTGACGCAGCGCATAGGCGAAAGCCGCGTAGAGCAGCAGTTCCAGCACCACGCCGTAGGTCAGGTTGAACGACCCGAGCGCGATCGTCGAGCCGGTCCAGGTGAGGAAGGTGTTGGCCGGCAACAAGATCGTCTGCCCCTGGGCGTAGAGCAGCGTGATCGAGGTGAAGATGCTCAGGGTGCCGAGGGTGACGATGAACGGGGGCAGCTTGATCCGGGTGACCAGGACGCCGTTGATCGCCCCGGCCGCGACGGCCAACCCGAGGCCCAGAAGCAGCGCCACCGGTCCGGGCACGGTGCCGGCCTGGACCAGCTTCGCCATCACCACCGAGGCCAGCACCGCGACCGCCCCGATCGACAGGTCGATCCCCGCGGTGAGGATCACCAGGGTCTGCCCGACGGCCAGGGCACCGACCACGGCCGCCTGCTGCAGCACGATGGACAGGTTCTCCGGCCGGAGGAACCGATCGCTCACCAGGCCGAACGCGATCGCCACGACGATCAGGACGACCAGCGGGCTGAGCGAGGGCATCCGGTGCAGCAGCGCGTGGATCCGGCGGCCGGGCGTGTCCCGGGGCTTGAGGAGCTCCCCGGCGGTGCCGGGGTGTTCGAGTGTCTGAGCCATTGGACGGGCTCTCCTTCTCCCGGACGGGTCCGTTCGCGTCGCGGGCGGCGGGCGGCGGGCCGGACTGACGCCGGCCCTGTTCCCTGTGGATCTGATGTCGTCGAGGGGTGACCGGCAGGGCCGCCGGGGCAGCGGTCCCGCAGTGCGGGTCACTGCGCCGTGCGCAGACCGGGCCGGATCCCCTCACCACGGTGGAGGTCTCCCGCCGGTGCGGCGTATCAGCTCACACCGGCGGGAGACGATTGGCGGCCGATCAGGACCGGCCGGCAGGGTTCAGCTGCCCCAGCAGGCGCCGGCGGCGGTGTCCGGGGTCTGGCTGTCGATACCGGTCAGGGCGTTGGCCGTGACCAGCGCGGTGCCCGTGTTGATGAACTGCTGGCCGTCCGGCAGGGTCGGCTTCGGACCGCCCTTGGCCAGGTCGGCGATCGCCTTGACGCCCTGGCTGGCCATCTTGCCGGGGTACTGCGCGCTGTCGGCCGCGATCGTGCCGTCCTTGAGCAGGCCCTTGACGTAGCTGCAGCTGCCGTCGATGGTCACGATCGTGACGTCCTTCTTGCCGGCCGCCGCCAGTGCCTGGTGCGCACCGTCCGCCGCGGGCTCGTTGATCGTGTAGACCACGTTGATGTCCGGGTTGGCGGACAGGCAGTTCTCCATCGCGGTCTTGCCGCCGGGGATCGCACCCTGGGTCGGCTGGTGGCAGGCGATCACGTAGTCGCCGCCCTTGCCGCCGGTGTACTTGCCCGACTTGGCCTCCTGGCCGTTCTGGGTCTTGCTGCCCGGGTCGATCCCCAGGCCCTCGAGGAAGCCGTGGTCACGGGCGATGTCCACGGAGACGACCTGGTTGTTGAACAGGTCCAGCATGGCGACGACGGCCTTCTTGCCGTCCAGCTTCGCCGCGGTGTACTGCCCGATCAGCTTGCCGGCCTGCTCGTTGTCGGTGGCGTAGGTGACGTCCACCGTGCTGGGCGGGGTGGGCACGGTGTCGAGCGCGATGATGAACAGCCCGGCCTTCTTGGCCTTGGCCAGTTCGGTGTTCACCGCGTCACCGTTGATGGTGATGAGGATTCCCTTGTCACCACGGGAGATCGCGTTGTCGATGGCGCTGATCTGGGTCTGCGTGTCACCGTCGGACTTGCCCGCCGCCACCGTGAGGTTGACCCCGTCCTTGGCCGCCTCGGCCTTCGCGTCCTTCTCCATCGACACGAAGTAGGGGTTGGACAGCGTCTTGAGGATGAGCGAGACGCCGACCTTGCCGCCACCGGAGGTGGTGGACGACGAGCCGGCACCCGACGAGCCGGAGCCGCAGGCGGCCAGCGCCAGCGAGCCGGCCATCAGGCCGGCACCCGCCACCGTCCACCGGCGGGCACTCAGGCGCGGGCGCACCGTCACGACACCTTTGTCCATGTCACGTCCTCTCCGCGGGGGCGCCGCAATGCGCCCCGGACAACGTTGTCCGGCCTTTATAGGTGTGCGATCAGCCACAGGTCAATGCCCCCGCGAGAACTGTCACATCACGACTGAGTAACAGGTCAGAGGCGATCTGCCCGCTTCATCAGGGTCGAGACGCAGATAGTCGGACACGGACGGTAGTCGCCGATATCTGGTCCCACCTCTGGACAGAACCGGACAACACCCCCCAGGCTACGTGTGAAGACAACGTTTTCCGCAGGAGGCGTGATGGACGCAGGCGGCTTCACCGCAACCCCGGTCAGCTTCCGGGGGGTGGACGCCGTCCGCCTGGCCGGCCCCGGCTCCGCGGTCGACGCGGTGGTGGCGCTGACCGGGGCGACCCTGCTGCGCTGGCAGGTCCCGCTCGCCGGGCGTCCGGTCGAGGTCGTCGACGGCTACCGCGACGCCGCCGAGCTCGACGGACAGGACGGGGTCCGCAGCGGGGTGATGGCACCGTTCGTCAACCGGGTGGCCGACGGCCGCTACCGCTACGGCGGGCGCGACCACGACCTGCTGCCCGGGCGGCCCGCCGGCAGCCGCGTGGTCTACCACGGCCTGCTGCGCTCCCTGCCGACCACGGTGGCGGAACTGTCCACCGGCGACGGCCACGCCCGCGTGGTGCTGGCCGCCTCGATCCGGCCCGGCGCGATCCCGGGCTACCCGTTCGGGCTGGACCTGCGGGTGCGGTACATCGTGACGGAATCCGTTCTGGCACTGTCGATCACGGGGCACAACCCGGGCCCCGACCCGGTGCCGTTCTCCGCGGGCTGGCACCCGTACTTCACCCTCGGGACCCCGGACCTCGACGAGCTGGAGCTGACCGTCCCCGCGGCGACGGTGATCCGCACCGACCCTGACCTCCTGCCGCTGCCCGGCGCCGAGGCCTTCGCACCCGTGGCGGAGCATCCCGGCCTGGACTTCCGCCGGGCCCGGCGGATCGGGCGGTCCGTGCTCGACGTGGCCTTCGCCGAGCTGACCCCCGACGCCGACGGCCTGGCCACCACCGTGTTGCGAGACCCGTTGAGCGGAGCCGAGTTACGGGTCCGGCAGCACAGCGGGCTGATGCACGTCTTCACCGGCGACACCCTGGCCCGCGACCCCCGCCGCTCGATCGCCCTGGAGCCGGTGGAGGTGATGACCGACGCCTTCAACCGGCCCGACTGCGCCGCCTCGATCACCCTGCCCGGCGGGCGGTCCCGCACCTTCGACTGCCGGGTGGAAGCCCGTTGAGCCGGGGGCGCGGCACCGGCATGCCGGTGGCAGGAGGGCGCTCCCTCGAAGCAGGAGGGCGGTCCCTCGAAGAACGAGCAGTGGCGTGGCGGGGTGCGGGCCCCGGGCCGGGCCCTGCGTAGAGTCACCGTCGGCGCAAGGGCGCGCAGCACAGAACGGGTATCCGCGAACCACGAGGACACGGGTGATGAGCGAACCGCGCGAGATCGAGTGCTGGCTGACGGACATGGACGGGGTCCTCGTGCACGAGGGCTCGGCGCTGCCGGGGGCTGCGGACTTCCTGGAGCGGTTACGCAGCCGGGACCGGCGCTTTCTGGTGCTGACCAACAACTCGATCTTCACCGCACGTGATCTGCGGGCCCGGCTGCTGGCCTCCGGACTGGACGTCCCGGAGGAGGTGATCTGGACCTCCGCCCTGGCCACCGCCCAGTTCCTGGACGCCCAGCAACCGGGCGGCTCCGCCTACGTCATCGGCGAGGCGGGGCTGACCACGGCGCTGCACGAGATCGGGTACGTGCTCACCGACACCGATCCCGACTACGTGGTGCTCGGCGAGACCCGGACCTACTCCTTCGAGGCGATCACCAAGGCGATCCGGCTGATCGAGTCCGGAGCCCGGTTCATCGCCACCAACCCGGACCCGACCGGACCGTCCGCCGAAGGCCCGCTGCCCGCCTGCGGAGCGGTCGCCGCCCTGATCACCCGCGCCACCCAGGCGGTCCCGTACGTGATCGGCAAGCCGAACCCGATGATGTTCCGCTCGGCGATGAACGCCATCGAGGCACATTCGGAGACCACCGCGATGGTCGGGGACCGGATGGACACCGACATCGTCGCCGGGATGGAGGCGGGCCTGCGGACCTTCCTCGTGCTCACCGGGTCGACACTCCGGGACAGCGTCGAGCGCTATCCGTACCGGCCGACCAGGGTGGTGGACTCCATCGCCGATCTGGTCGCCCTGGTCTGATCGGTTCCGGCCGCCGCCACCGCGGCCGCCCGACGAAGACGCCGGACCCGACCCCATCCCGGAGATGGGGTCGGGTCCGGTTGCGCGTCTGTGCCTCCTCGAGGGCCGTGCCTCCTTGGGTGCCGTGCCTCCTTGGGTGCCGTGCCTACTTGATCGCCGTGCCTACTTGAGGGCCGTGCCACCCGAGTTGCGGTAGGCGATCGTCTTGTTGATCAGGTTTCCGCCGTCGGACTCGACCGTGGTCTGTTCCTGCTGCCCCGGACCGAACAGCAGGGCGACGATGTGCGCGTCCGCCACCTGGTTCAGGTGCGAGAGGAGCCAGTCCACCTTGTCGTCCTTGTAGTGGCCGAAGGTGTTGTTCTGCGCCATGTTGCCCAAGGGGATCTGCCACAGTGCCAGCGGCTTGCCCACCGTTTCGGTCGCCGTCTTGCTGAAGCTCAGGAAGGCAGCGGCCTTCTGGTCGGTCCAGAAGGTGTCACGGCCCCCGTTCGCCGGTTGGGCATACCAGCCGGCGTCCCGGTCCGAAACGTCGGCCACCAGGAGATCGGCATCCTTCGCGCCGAGGTCCAGGTAGTTGTTGACGCACTCCTTGGCCTTGGTCTCCCAGTTCCAGCAGGTGAGGTGCAGTCCCACGGCGGCGTTCGGCGCGTACTTGTGCCCCATCGCGATCAGGCAGCGGGCGAGGCCGGCGGCACTGTTCTCCTGCGATCCGCAGTCGGTCGGGTTCGCGGACGTCACCTGTGCGGGGACCTGGTGCGGATTGCCGAGCGACAGGACGTAGCCCCAGAAGTCGGGCTCGAGGTCGATGGCGTCGCGCGACTTGCCGATCGTCTGCAGGAAGAAGCGGTAGTCGTTCAGGTACAGGGTGAGCAGGTCAGCCCTGTTGATGGCCTTGACCTCACCCGGACCGTCCCCCTGACCCGCCATGTCCCCGAGGTCGCGCAAGGAGTACCAGGTCAAGAAGAAGGTCTGCGGGCGCGACTTGCCCTGGTAGGTCGCCTGGGCCGCACGCTCGTTCCAATAGGTCACCTGATAGCCAGGCGGCGTGGTGCTGCCGGTCCAGCAGCCCCACCAGCTCGTCCAGGCATCCTGGCAGAGCTTGGCCGTGTAGTAGTCCGACGAGGGCGCGGGCTTGCTGTGCACGTAGGAGTAGCGCATGTCGAAGGGCGCGGCCTTCGCCGAGTCGTCGGACATCGAGCCACCGATGAGCACCGTGCTGCTGCCCAGGAAACTCTTCGTCGAACTGCCGCCGGCGGCAGCGGGAGACGACGTCGACGACGAGGGCGTGCTGCTCGGAGCCGGGGTCGCGGTAGCGCCTCCGGCCGCGGGAGACGACGTCGACGACGAGGGCGTGCTGCTCGGAGCCGGGCTCGTGGTGGCACCGCCGCCCGCCGTGGCGGTGCCGGCGCTCCCGGCCGGGACGAGCTGCCACTGCTGGTTGACGCCCTTCCAGTCCCAGTACTGGACGACCTTGCCCCCGTCAGCCTTGGAGCCGCTGTCGACCTCGACAGCCATGCCGCTGAGGCGATTGATCAGACGCACGTAGCCATCCGACGAGTCCACCACCTTGAACTGCTGGTTGCTGCCGCTCAGGTCGCGCCACTGCACGATGGCGGTGCCGGCGCTCTTCGACTTCTTGTAGTTGTCCAGAACCTTGCCGGACTTCCGGTTCTGCAGCCGGTAGTACCCGCCGCCCGCATCGATGAACCGCCACTGCTGGTTGTTCCCGTCATGGCGGGACCACTGCACCACCGCCGCGCCGTCGTTCGTGGCGAAGGCGTAGTCCTCCAGCACCTTGCCGCTGTTGCGGTTGACGAGCACGTACCACGCCTGCGTGTCCACGGTTCCCGCTGACGCCCGGGTCGTGCCCAGAGCCACGAGCGAGCCCGCCACGAGAGCCAGGGCGACAGCCGCCCAGGCACCCCGGCGCGAGAAGAGCCGACGGCCACGAATCATCACTTTTCGTCTCCTCGTGCGAGCCGAGCGGGACGACCCGCGACCGCCGCGGCCATGGCCGCGGACCCGGCGGGCGCCGGTGCGGTACGCCACCGTTGACGTGGGCGCGTGAGGGGCATGTCGGGGCTCTCTTTCAGCCGTTGCATCTGACCGGATCACCTGTGCGGATGGCTTTGAGCGGCCCGGGGCCGGAAAGGTTGCCCGGGGCCGGAGAGATTCACTCTCTTCTTGCCGTGATCCGCTTCCGGTGTCCACCGGCAGGATCCGCAGGGATCAGCGCACCGGTCCGGCGTGCGCCCGGATCCAAGCGTGCATCGCGATCGCGGCAGCGGCCCCGGCATTGATCGAGCGGGTGGACCCGTACTGGGCGATCGACAGCACTGCCGAGCAGGCCGACCACGCCTGCTCCGACAGCCCCGGACCCTCCTGCCCGAACAGCAGCACACAGCGTTCCGGCAGGTCGAAGCCCTCCAGCGGGACCGCACCCGGCAGGTTGTCGACCCCCAGCAGCGGCAGCCCGGCGTCCCGCGCCCAGGCGGCCAGCGCCGTCACGTCCGGGTGGTGGTGGACGTGCAGGTACCGGTCGGTGACCATCGCCCCCCGCCGGTTCCAGCGCCGCCGCCCGACCACGTGCACCCCGGCGGCGTTGAAGGCGTTCGCGGTCCGGACCACCGAGCCGATGTTCAGGTCGTGCGCCCAGTTCTCCACCGCCACGTGGAAGGGGTGCCGCCGGGTGTCCAGGTCCGCCCGGATCGCCTCGACCGTCCAGTACCGGTAGGCGTCGACCACATTGCGCCGGTCACCATGGGTGAGCAGTTCGGGGTCGTACCGGGGGTCCTGCGGCCAGGGACCGGCCCACGGACCGACACCGACCGCGCTCTCCTCCGGCTCGCTGTGCACAGCCAGAGACTAGACAGCCGTGAGCCTTCCTTGACCTGCTGCCCCGTACCCTGTCCGGGTGACTTCCGCCGTTCTGGCCCTCGGTCCCGTCCATGCCCTCGGTCCCGCGCTGGCCCTCGGGCCGTCCTGGCTGGACCCGAACTCGATGCTCAGCGCCTTCGGCACCTGGGCACTGTGGGGCGCCGCCCTGGTGATCTTCGCCGAATGCGGCCTGCTGCTCGGATTCTTCCTGCCCGGGGACTCGCTGCTGTTCACCGTCGGGCTGTTCATCGGCAGCCAGACCATCAAGCAGCCGCTGTGGCTGGCCTGCCTGGTGCTGACGGTCGCGGCCTTCCTCGGCAACGCCTGCGGCTACGAGATCGGCCGCCGCACCGGGTCACGGGTGTTCAGCAAGCCCGACTCCCGGCTGTTCAAGCGGGAGTACGTGGACAAGACGGTCGCCTTCTTCGACAAGTACGGCGCCCGGGCCATCGTGCTCGCCCGGTTCGTGCCGATCGTGCGGACCTTCATCACGGTGATCGCCGGGGTCGGCCAGATGGACCGGCGCCGGTACCTCAGCTACAGCGGGATCGGCGGCCTGCTGTGGGCCAGCGGGGTGACCGTGCTGGGCCAACTGCTCGGCAAGATCTCCTTCGTCGCGAAGAACATCGAGGTCATCCTCATCCTGATCGTGCTGGTCTCCGTGCTGCCGATCGGCGTGGAATACCTGCGGCACCGCGCATCCGCGGCCAAGCCGGCCCGTCACGTCGGGGGGGCCGAGCAGATGCCCAGCCCGTCCCCGGCGGCCGAGCGGCTCGACGGCTGATCTCGGCCAGGGCCAGCAGCAGCGCGGACAGGACGAAACCCAGGATCACCAGCAGGCCGCGGTCCAGGGCGGTGGTGAACGCCGCCCGGGCCGCGGCCTGCTGCGTTCCGGAAGCGCCCCCGGCGGCCGGGTCGTGCTGCCCGCCCAGGGCCGCGAAGAACACCGCCCCGACCACCGCGGTGCCGACGGCGGCCCCGATCCGCTGCGAGGTCTGCAACATGCCCGCCGCGGTCCCGCCGCCGCGCACATCCACCTCCGCCAGGGACAGTGCCTGGTTCGGGGTGATCACCCCTCCGTTGCCCATCCCGGCGAGGAACAACGCCGGAGACAGGGCCAGCCCGACCCCGCCGCCGACCGCCCAGGCACGCGCAGCCAGGTGCACCGACAGCCCGGCCGCGACGATCCCGGCGGCGAACAGGCCCAGCGCGGTCAGCGTGACCAGTCGCCCGTACCGGTGGACCAGCCGCCCGCTGATCGTCGCGGCCAGCGCCGACCCCACCGCGAGCGCCGTCACCGACAGGCCGGACTGCAGGGCCGAGTAGCCCAGCCCGTCCTGGAAGTACAGCGACAGCACCAGCGGCAGCCCGGACGATCCGCAGAAGAACGCCAGCGCCACCATCACCCCGATCGCGTAGCTGCGGATCCGGAACAGCCTCAGGTCCACCAGCGGCTGCCCGCCCCGCTCGGCCAGCCGGCGCTCCCACCGGACGAACAGCCAGGCCAGCACGGGGGCCGGCAGCGCGATCAGGGCCCGATCGGCTTGCCGGGAACTGCCGTACTCGATCGCCGCCAGCATGACCGACAGCACCGCCGAGCCCAGCAGGCCCGCCCCGAGCAGGTCCAGCCGGGCGGGCGGGCCGGCGGACCGGTGGGGGGCGGGCAGCCAGCGCCGGGCCAGCAGCAGGGCCAGTAACCCGACCGGGATGTTCACGAAGAACACCAGCCGCCACCCGAGCCGGTCCCCGCCCAACGCGATCACCAGCCCGCCGACCACCGGCCCGAGCGCCCCCGCCACCCCGACCACCGTCCCGAGAGCACCGAACGCCCGGCCCCGCCGCTTCCCCGGGAACAACTCCTGGATCAGCCCCGCGACCTGCGGGTTGATCACGCCGCCGGCCAGCCCCTGGAGGAAGCGGCCGGCCAGCAGCACCGCCGGGTTCGGGGCCAGGCCGACCATCGCGCTGGTGAGCACGAACCCGGCGACCCCGGCGATCAGCACCGGTCGGCGCCCGTACTGGTCCCCGATCCGCCCGGCCAGCACCGGGACCAGCCCGAACGCCAGCGCATACCCGGACACCACCCACTGCAACTGGGAGGCCACCGCCCCCGTGCCGCGGGCGATCGACGGCAGCGCGACGTTGACCACGGTGATGTCAAGCAGGGTCACGAACAGCGCGGCGAAGCAGACGGACATCGCCCACCAGGGGCTGACGGGTGTCGCCGGGGTTTCCGGTTCGTCGCCGCCGGGACCGTGCCGGCGGGTGTGGGGCGACGGGTCGTCCGGGCGGGGCGACGGGTCCGGGCGGGGCGACGAGTCGGGGAGCCGTTCCCGGCGGTCGCCTCCGCCCCGTGCGCTCATCCCGTCATCCTCCCTCTGGGGTCTCCCCGATCGCCTCCCTGGCCGCGGCGCGAGGCATGGTGATCCTGGCCTCCGGTGCCGGGTGTGCCGCATACGGTCCGGTACGGCGGGGGCGGGGCACCCCGTGCCGCGCCACGCCGGTCCGGTACGGCGGGCGGGTATGGACCACCCCCTCTGGTACGGCGTACCGGACGGGCGTCCGGGTGTCAGGCTGCGGGAGCCGGGGGTGTCGGGGCCGGACTGATGGCGGATCCGGGACCCGGCACGGCGAACGGCGCCACCGGACCGATCCCGGCCAGCGGCGCGACCCAGCGGACCGGAAACCGGTCCACCCGGGTCGTGAGCCCCGCCACGGCGGCGTTGAAGTGCCGCCGCCCGGCCGCGATCCGGCCCTCAGTGGCCCGCAACTCCCCGTGCAGCGCGAGGAACTCCTGGTCGGCGGCCAGTTCCGGACTCCCTGCGGCGGACGAGGTCAGGGCCGCCAGCCGGGTGGTGAGGACGTGCTCGGCGTCGGCCCGGCCACGGATCGCCTGCCAATCGTCCGGCCCTGGGCCCGGTAGCGGCGCGGCGGCGGCCCGGAGCGCCTGGGCCCGGGCATCCGCCACCGCATCGGCGAGCGCGCAGGCCTGCGGCACCCGGTCACGCAGGCAGCGCAGCAGGTCAGGGATGAGGTCGTGCCGCCGGGCGAGTTCCTCGTCGAGTTGGCGCCAGGCCTCCTCGACCAAGCCCCGCAAGCCGGTCAGCGCGCGGTAGGAGCCGAGCCCCCACGTCCCGGCGACGATGACGACGGCGACGCCGACCAGCACAGGCAGGACGGCGGGCACCGATCAGCCCAGCCCGAGGTCGCCCAGGCCGTAGGCGTGCCGGTAGGCCAGCCCGCGGGCCTCGATCGCCTCCCGGGCACCGGTGTTCCGGTCGACGATCACCGCGACGCCGACCACGTCGGCCCCGGCCTCGAGCAGGGCGTCGACCGCGGTCAGCACGGAACCGCCGGTGGTCGAGGTGTCCTCGACGGCGAGCACCCGCCGGCCCTGGACGTCCGGGCCCTCGATCCGCCGCTGCAACCCGTGCGCCTTGCCCTCCTTGCGGACGACGAAGGCGTCGAGGGTCTTCTCGTCCGCGGCGGCGGCGTGCACCATGGCCAGGGCCACCGGGTCCGCACCCATGGTCAGCCCGCCGACGGCCTCGAAGTCCCAGTCCGCGACCAGGTGCCTCATGACCCGGCCGACCAGCGGCGCGGCCCGCCCGTCGAGAGTGACCCGGCGCAGGTCCACGTAGTAGTCCGCCTCGCGCCCGCTGGCGAGGGTCACCCGGCCGTGCACCACGGCGAGTTTGCGCACGAGCTGAAGCAACTGGTCCCGGTCGGTGTCGGGCGAGGTCTCAAGCACGTGCCAGAGCGTATCGGGCCAGGGCGTGGACCCTCGCGGGCACGGGCACGCCGACCGGGCACGGGCACGGTGGCACATAGCGCCCGCAAAGTGGGCGCTATGTGCCACCGTGCCCAGCCGTACTGGGCACGCTCCTCCACACAACAGCCCACAGGGACGGGGTGCGTGGCGGAACAGTCCCGGCCGATCAGTGCCGCGCAGCCGGACGATCCGTGAACGGCAGTCGCGGGACCGGCACAGCGACCTCGCCGGGACTGCCACTACCGGCAACCGGACCCGCCCCCACCGAGCCCCCGGCAACCGGACCCGCGGCAGCCCGCCCAGCCCCCACCGAGCCCCCGGCAACCGGGCCCGGGAGCAGGCGGCGGTCCGATCCGGCGACGAAGGTCTCCAGCGCCTGTGGTTCCAGCGGCCGGGTGAACAGGTACCCCTGGCCGAGCCGGCAGCCCATCCGCAGCAGTGCCGAGCGGACCGCCGGGTCCACGACCCCCTCGGCCACCACCTCCAGCCCCAGGCTGCCGCCGAGGTGGACGATCGAGCTGACGATCGCCTGGTCCCGGGGGTTGGCCGCGACGGTCCGGACGAAGTCGTTGTCGATCTTGAGCTGGTCGACCGGCAGCCTGCTGAGGTACGTCAGCGACGAGTAGCCGGTCCCGAAGTCGTCCACGGCGAGGTGGACCCCGAGGTCGCGCAGCCGGCCGAGGGTCTGCATGGCACGGTTCGGGTCGGCGATCACGCTGCGCTCGGTGATCTCCAGGCTGAGCACGCCCGGGGCGATCCCGTGATGGGCCAGCGCGGCAGCCACGTGGTCCGGCAGTTGCGGGTCGGCCAGCCAGCGGGGTGCCAGGTTGACGCAGACCCGCAGCCGGCGCCCGGCGTCCTGCCAGGTCCGGGACAGCCGCAGCGCCCGGTCCAGGATCCGCAGGCTCAGGCCCACCACCTGCCCGCTGCGCTCGGCCGCGGTGAACAGTTGCTGCGGATCGACCTCGCCGTGCTGGGGGTGACGCCAGCGGGCGAGCACCTCCACCGAGTGCAGGCCGCCGTCGGCCAGCTCGACGATCGGCTGGACCGCGATGTCGATGCCATCCGCCGCGATGGCCTCCGGCAGGTCGGCGGCCAACCGGAGGGCGAGCGCGGTGGAGGCGACCAGCTCGTCCCCGTACAGCCGGACCCCGGAGCCGGACTCCTTCGCCGCATACATCGCGATATCGGCATTGCGCATCAGGTCCGACCCGGTGCTGCCCTGCCGGGGCCCGAGCGCGATCCCCAGCGAACCACCCACCCGCAGCCGGGTGCCGGCCACCGCGACCGGCTCGTCGAACACGGCCAGCAGCCGGTACGCGAGGTCCTCCGCCTGGGCCGCGGTGACGCGCGTGGTGGACAGCACGGCGAACTCGTCCCCGCCGAGCCGGGCGACGGTGGCGTCCCCGCCGGCCGCCCGTGCCAGCCGGGAGGCCAGCACCCGCAGCAGGTCGTCCCCCGCCTGATGCCCGAGAGTGTCGTTGATCGCCTTGAAACCGTCGAAGTCCAGCAGCATCACCGAGCAACGGCCCCCGCCCGCGGCGGCCTCCTCGGCAGCGACGTCGATCAGCTCCCGGAACCGCAGCCGGTTCGGCAGCCCCGTCAGCTCGTCGTGCCGGGCCTCGTGGTGCAGCCGGTCGACCAGCGCCGCATTGCGTAGCGCCACCGAGGCATGGTTGGCGACGATCTCCAGCAGCCGCAGGTCCGCCGAGCCGAAACCGCGCAGCTCGCACAGGGGGTCGGCCACCATGAGCTGCCCGTGCACCAACCCGTCCACCGCCAGCGGCACCACCACGGCCTCCCGGACCCCGCGCGCTGCCAGGAAGGCGCCCGAACCCGGGGTTGCGGGCCGGACGCCGGGGGTGCCGGCCCGGACCACGACCGGGCGGGCCGCGGGGAACGGCATCCCGGCGGCGGCCACCGCGGCCAGCATGCCCGAGCAGTCCGAGGGTCCGTACACGCCGTGCCCGCGCCGCAGCGACCAGGACAGCGGCCGGTCCCCGCCGGGCTCGGCGAGCACCATCTCGGCGTACCCGCCGCGCAGCAGGTCCGTCGCCCGGCGCAGGGCCAGGCCGACCACGTCGGACCGGGTGGGCGCATCGGCGAGCGCCCCGGACAGCTCGTACAGCCGCTCCAGGCGGCCCTGCCGTTCGCTGAGCGAGACGAACCCGCGGTGGGCGAGCAGGACGACGCTGCCCGTCACCCCCATCAGCAGGACGCCGACGCCCGCGGGATCGGCCAGCACGGCCACGATCCCCACCACCGCGGCGGCCGGCCCCGCCACCAGGTGCACCGTCCGCGGCCAGGCCGCCCAGGCCTCGACCAGTTGCGCGGCACCCACGGCAACCACGGTGACCAGACCGGCCGCGGCGGGATGGCCGGCCGCGAACGGCAGGGTCCCGAGCCGGGCGACCAGCACCGCGGCCCCGGTCCCGGCCAGCCCCGGGACCAGGTCGGGCAGCAGCAGGGCGGGCGTGCGGCGGCGGATCCCGCTCACCAGCAGCCCGGCCAGCACCCGGGCGAGCACGAGTTCCAGGGGCGTGGCCACGAGCAGCCCGGCCGCCAGGGGTGCGCCGACCGCGCTCAGCGACCGGGTCCGGCCGGCGAACCGGAACTCCACCGGGCAGGCCAGCGCGACCGCGAAGAGGAAGGTCAGCAGCAGCCAGGGGTCGCTGTCCCGCCCGGTCAGGCCAGGTCCGCGACCGGTCAGCGGGGTCGCCAGGGCCGACCCGAGCAGGACCGCCAGGGCGACGGCGCGCACGATGCGGGCGTGCGGCCAGGGGGCAGGACCGCGAGTCATCGACCGCCGACCCCCTCCGCCACCGGACTGCCGGGTCCATTCGACCCCGGGCAGCCGCCGGCCGTCAGTTCTGCGCGCCAGGTCCACCCGCCTGGACCGCCCGGTCACCCGGACGCCACAGGCGCCGGCTGCGCCCCGGCCCGGACCGTCACCCGGAAGCAGCAGCCCGCGACCGTCCCGGCTCGGCCATCCGGGTCACCCCGTGACCGCCCGTCAGGGGCCGGTCACGGCCTCGCCCGGCGCGGCACCGGGCCGGGCGGCACCCCCGTCCCGGGCACGGAACGGACCGGTGGGAAGGAACCGGGCGGCGGGAGTATCAGCGCTGGGCGGCGCGGCCGCCGGGGACCGGCGCACCCCGCGACGGCGGCCCATCATCTGGATCAGGCGCAGCGGCAGGTGACGCAGCCCGACGACGGCGAGCTTGTACCGCAGGCTCGGGACGCTGACCGCGGCACCGCGCCGGACGTCCGCCCAGCAGTCGGCGACCAGCCGGTCGGCCTCCAGCCAGGCCCAGGACGGCAGCATCGACATCTCCAGCCCGGCCCGCTGGTGGAACTCGGTGTGCACGTAGCCCGGGCACAGCGCCGTGGCGGTGACCCCGGTCCCGGCCAGCTCCCCCGCGAGGGAGATCGTGAACGTCGTCGCCCACGCCTTCGCCGCGCTGTACGTCCCGCTGGGGATGAACCCGGCGACGGAGGACACCGTGACGATCCGGCCCCGGCCGCGGTCCACCATGCCCGGAACGGCGGCCTTGGCCAGCACGAGCACCGCCCGGACCAGGACGTCGAGCAACCGTTCCTCGTCGGCGGTCCCGCTGCGCAGCAGGTTGTGGTTCAGGCTGAACCCGGCGTTGCTGACCAGGACGTCCACAGGTCGGGAGGCGTCCCGCAGCCGGTCGGCGACCCGCTCCAACTGCTCCCGGTCGGTGAGGTCGGCGGCGAGCGTCTCGACCTCGACCCCGTGGCGGTCACGCAGCCCGGCGGCGACCTGGCCGAGCCGCTCGGCGTCCCGGGCGACCAGGACGAGGTCGTGCCCCTGCCCGGCGAGCAGGCGGGCGAAGGCGTTCCCGATGCCGGCCGTCGCGCCGGTGACCAGTGCGGTGGACATCGTGCCAGCCTAGGGTGCACCGTGCTCCGGACGCGCAGGGTGCCGGGCCGGGCGGGTAGCCTCGCCGCCGTGCGGCTGGCGACGTGGAACGTGAACTCGGTCCGGGCCCGGGTGGACCGGGTGGTGGACTGGCTGCAGCGCAGCGAGATCGATGTGCTCGCGATGCAGGAGACCAAGTGCCGCGACGACCAGTTCCCGCACCTGACCTTCCAGGCGGCGGGCTACGAGGTCGCCCACGCGGGGCACTCGCAGTGGAACGGGGTGGCGATCGCCTCCCGGATCGGGCTGGACGACGTCGCGGTCGGCTTCCCGGGGATGCCGCAGTGGGGTGACCCGCCCAGCGACGAGGCCCGCGCCCTGGCCGCCACCTGCGGCGGCGTCCGGGTGTGGAGCCTGTACGTCCCCAACGGCCGGGACCTGGCCGACCCGCATCTGGTCTACAAGCTGGAGTGGCTGGCGCGGCTGCGCGAGGCCGGCCGGGAGTGGCTGGCGGCGGATCCGCAGGCACAGATCGCCCTGGTCGGGGACTGGAACGTGGCACCTCGTGACGAGGACGTCTGGGACATGGCGGTCTTCGCCACCAGCACCCATGTGTCCCCGGCGGAGCGGGCGGCGTTCGAGGGTGTGGTCGAGGCGGGGTACGCCGACGTGGTCCGCCCGCATGCACCCGGTCCCGGTGTCTACACCTACTGGGACTACACGCAACTGCGCTTCCCGCGTAAGGAAGGGATGCGCATCGACTTCGTCCTCGGCTCCCCGGCGCTGCAGGCCCGGGTGACGTCCGCGCTCATCGACCGGCAGGAGCGCAAGGGCAAGGGAGCCTCCGACCACGCGCCGGTCGTCGTCGACCTCGCCTGAACCGTTCCGGATGGACGGGCCGACGGATCCAGCGGCCGTCTGGCACCGCGCCGACCAGGCCCTTCGCCCCGATTGCCACCTTCGCCACGAACCCGCCCGGCGGCACGCCGGACAGGATGCCCGGCCACGGTCACCCGTTCGGGCGAATATGGAGAGTGATCACATGATCACATAGAGCTACGGGGCAGGATCGGGCCTGACCCGAGGAGGCGGACCATGGAACTGGTGCAGGGCCCGGCGCTGGAGCTGTTCGGTCCGGGCCAGACCTGGGAGCTGTACCGCCGGTCGTTCCCGCGCCGTCGCCGCCCGGGTGCCGGGCAGCAGGCGATGAGCCGGGACGAGTTCGTGGCCGTGATGGCCGACCCCCGGTACAGCGGGCTCGGGCTCGTCGAGCGCACCGCCGTAGACCCGCTGGTCGGGCTGGCCGCGCTGACCGCGGACCCGCAGGCCATCCCGCCCGCCGCCCGCCGCCTGGTCGAGCCGGTCTGGCCGGAGCACCTGGCCACCGGACGGCTGTGGTTCGTGCGCTTCCTCGTGGTGGACCCGGCATACGAGGACACCACGGCCGCCACCCATCTCGCGGGCGGGATCTGGACCCGGGCGGTCGCCGACGGCGGGGTGGTCACGGTGGACACCACCGCGTTCAACGACACCGCCGTCCGGCTGCCGTCGGCGCTGTTCCACCTCGCCAGGTCCATCGCACCGCGGACCACCCTGCGCCGCGTCGACGACGAGGGACTGTGGGCCTACGAGTTCCCGGAGCCGGTGCCGGTCTGAGCCACGGCCGGGCCGGTCGGCTCCGGTTCCAGGTCGACCACCAGGTCGGCGGCCGCCACGAGCACGGGATCGTGACTGGCCGCAACCACCGCCGCGCCCTCCACCGCCGCCTCGACGAGCACCCCGGCGAGCTGCTCCGCCGACGCCTCGTCCAGCTGCGAGGTCGGCTCGTCCAGCACGACCAGCCGGGGACCGGCGACCAGCGCCCGGGCCACGGCCACCCGCTGCCGCTCACCGCCGGACAGCAGCCGGACCTCCCGGTGTGCCAGCCCGGACAGTCCGAGACCGGCCAGCCGCCGCTGCGTGAGGGCAAGCTCCGGTGCGAGGCCCCGCACCGCCCGCGCCAGCTCCAGATTGGCCAGCACGGTCGCGGTCTCGGCCAGGTGGACGTCCTGCCCGACCACCGCCGACACCCGGCGCCGCAGTGCGGCCAGCCCGGTGCGGTCCAGTCCCGCCAGGTCGGTCCCGTCGACGGTCACCGTCCCGGCATCCGGCCGGTCCAGCCCGGTGAGCAGGCGCAGCAACGTGCTCTTGCCGGTCCCGGACCGCCCACGGACCACCAGCAGCCGGCCGACCGGGACGTCCAGGTCCACCCCGGCCAGGACGACCCGCTCGCCGTACGCCTTGCGGATCCCGCGCAGCACCGCCACCGGCGCCCGCCCACCGGCCGGAGCCACCTCGTCCCCTTGGCCCTCCCTTCCCCGGCTCTCCGCCCGGGAACCATCCGCCCGGGAGCCCTCCGCCCGGGTGCTCCCTCCCCGGACGCTCCCCGCCCGGGGACCGGCCGGCTGCCCGGGTCCGTCCAGGGGGTCGGGGACCGTCCGCCCGGACAGCCCCGGCGCGTGCAGCACGATCGCCCCCTCGACCACCCGGGCGGACACGGCATCCGCGGCCCCGGCGGCCAGCCGCAGCGGCTCCGGCAGCCGCAGCCAACCGCGGTCGTCGACGACCAGCAGCTCCTCCGGGGCAACCGCCCGCGCGGACGGCGACGGGCCCGGCCGCCAGGTCTCGCTGAGCCGTCCGTCGCGGATCCGGACCACCCGGTCGGCCACCCGGGCAGCCCGCCGGTCGTGACTGACCAGGACCAGCGCGGCCCCGGCGCCGGCGACGGCCGCGGCCAGCGCGTCGTAGACCTGCTCGGCGGACCGGGCGTCGAGCTCCCCGCTGGGCTCGTCCGCCAGCACCAGCCGTGGACCGTGTGCCAGGGCCGCCGCCACGGCCGCCCGCTGCGCCTCCCCTCCGGACAGCTCCGCCGGTCGCCGCGCGGCCAGCTGTGCCACGCCGAGCCGGTCCAGCAGGTCCAGGGAGCGCTGCCCGGCGGCGTCCCGGTCGGCCCCGGCCATCCGCTGCTGCAGGGCCACGTTGTCCAGCACGGTCAGCTCCGGGCGCAGCATCCGGGCCGGATGCTGGTCGACCCAGCCCAGCCGGTCCGCCCGCCAGCGGGCCAGCCGGGCCGACCCGGCCGCGGACATGTCCACCCCGGCGACCAGGGCCCGGCCCGCGGACAGCCGTTGCTCCCCGGCCAGCACCCGCAGCAGGGTGGTCTTGCCGGACCCGTTCGGCCCGTGCACCACCACCCGTTCCCCGGGCGCCACCTGCAGGGTCAGCCCGCGCAACGCCGCCACCGCACCCTCCGGCAGCCGGTACAGGCAGAACGCGTCCCGGACGTCGACCACCGGTTCGACGGACCCACCCGCTCCCGTCCCCGCCGGTCCACCCGCGACCATCCCGGCCGGTCCCGTCCCG
>DASTGO010000102.1:0-8248 GCA_035719045.1 Kineosporiaceae bacterium
CTCGCCCTCGCCGCGACGGGTCCGCCCGCCGGGGCGCCGCCCGCGCTCGCCGCGCTCGCCGCGTTTGCCGCGTCCACCGGTCTCGCCGAGGTCCTCGACCTCCTCGGCGTCCAGGCCGGCGCGGGTCCGGGAGGACTCCGGCAGCCGGCCCTTCACCTCGGCGGGGATGTCCAGGTCGGAGTACAGGTGCGGGGACGACGAGTAGGTCTCGGCCGCCTCCGGGATACCCAGGTCGAGGGCCTTGTCGATGAGCGACCAGCGCATCACCTCGTCCCAGTCGACGAAGGTGATCGCGGTGCCGGTGTTGCCGGCCCGGCCGGTGCGCCCGATCCGGTGCAGGTAGGTCTTCTCGTCCTCGGGGCACTGGTAGTTGACCACGTGGGTGACGTCGTCGACGTCGATACCCCGCGCCGCCACGTCGGTGGCGACCAGCACGTCGATCTTGCCGTTGCGGAACGCCCGCAGCGCCTGCTCCCGGGCGCCCTGGCCGAGGTCGCCGTGGATCGCGGCGGCGGCGAACCCGCGCTCGTCGAGCTCCTCGGCGACCTTGGCGGCGGTCCGCTTGGTCCGGGCGAACACGATGGTCAGGCCCCGGCCGCGTGCCTGCAGGATCCGCGACAGCATCTCGACCTTGTCCAGGGCGTGCGCCCGGTAGACGAACTGCGCGGTCGCCTTGACGGTGGCGCCGGTGTCGTCGGGGTCCGCGGCCCGGATGTGCGTGGGCTGGGTCATGAACCGGCGGGCCAGGGCCACCACAGGGCCCGGCATGGTCGCACTGAACAGCATGGTCTGCCGGCCGGCCGGGGTCAGGGCGAGCAGCCGTTCGACATCGGGCAGGAAGCCCAGGTCGAGCATCTCGTCGGCCTCGTCGAGCACGGCGATCCGGGCGTGTCCGAGATCCAGGTGTCCCTGCTGGGCCAGGTCGAGCAGCCGGCCCGGCGTGCCCACGACGACCTCGACACCCCTGCGCAGGGCCTCGACCTGCGGCTCGTACGCCCGACCGCCGTACACGGTCAGCACCCGGGCCGAGCAGGACTTCGACGCGGTGTCCAGGTCACCGGCCACCTGGACGGCCAGTTCCCGGGTCGGCACGACGACCAGGGCCTGCGGCTTGCCGGGGGCGGCGACCTTGTCCCAGCCCTCTTCGCCGGGCCCGGTCACCCGCTGCAGCAGGGGGATGCCGAAGCCGAGCGTCTTGCCCGTGCCGGTCTTGGCCTGGCCGATGATGTCGTGGCCGGTCAGGGCCACCGGCAGGGTCATCGCCTGGATCGGGAAGGGGTGGGTGATCCCGACCCGGTCCAGCGAGGCCACGATGTCGGCCCGGACGCCGCAGTCCGCGAACGTCGGCTGGTGGACCGGCGCAGGCTCGGGCTCGTCGTCGATCTCGCTGGCCTCCTCCAGGTCGTCCTCGTCGCCCTCGAGGTCCTCGCCGTCGAGGTCGTCATCGAAGTCGTCGGCGTGGCCGTACCCCTCGCCGGGCTCGTCCTCGTCGAGGTCGTCCTCGTCGGTCAACTCGTCCTCGACGTCGGCCTCCGGGCGGCCATGGTCGAGGTCATCCGGCCCGTGCGGGCCGTCGGAGGTGTGCGGATATGCGGTGATGTCGTCCTGGGACACGGGTGCCTTCTGGTTGGGCGGGGGCCGACGCACCGGGCGCTGCGCGCTGCTCCGGCGGGCCTCTCCGCGGAGGGTCGGAAGCCGATCGGCCGTCCGACCGGTCATCCGCGTACCAGCCGATGGTACCGGGTGCATCTCTCGTCACGGGGTGGACGCCCGGGTGGACCACACCTTCGGGTGGTCGCCCGACCTGGCCCCGCCACGGTGGATACCCTGCGGACATGACCGACCAGCCGGGCCATGTCACCCCAGACGCCACCCCCGCGGCCCCTCTGGACGCCGGTCCGGGGCCCGTCCCCGCGACCGGTGTCCAGGCCACCCCGGAGCAGGTTTCGGCCCGGTCGGCGCAGATCGACCCGGCGTACGGGCAGGCCGTCGTCGACCTGCTCGGCCTCCTGGCGTACGGGCAGCTCACGGCCTTCTCCCGGCTGGCCTCGGATGCGGACCTGGCCCCCACCCTGGCCGCGAAGGCGGAACTGGCCGGGATGGCCGTCACCGAGTTCGGCTACTTCGAGGCGCTGGCGGACCGGTTGCGGGTGATCGGCGCCGACCCGGAGACCGCGATGGAGCCGTTCGTGGCCGCCATCGACGCCTTCCACGAGCGCACCGCGCCCTCGACCTGGCTGGAGAGCCTGGTCAAGGCCTATGTGGGGGACGGCATCGCCACGGACTTCTACCGGGAGATCAGCGCCTTCCTCGACCCGGCCACCCATGACCTGGTGACCCGGGTGGCGGCCGGCAGCGGCCAGGCGGAGTTCGCCGTGCGCGAGGTCCGGGCCGCGATCGCGGCCGACCAGCGGGTGGCGGGCCGGCTTGCGCTGTGGGGACGGCGGCTGGTCGGCGAGGCGCTGAGCCAGGCGCAGCGGGTCGCCGCGGACCGTGACGGCCTGGCCGCGCTGCTGGTCGGCTCCGCGGACCGCCCCGGCGCGGACCTCGCCGAACTGGTGAAGATGTTCGGGCGGCTCACCGAGCAGCACAGCCGCCGGATGGCCGCCCTCGGCCTGTCGGCCTGAGCCCGGCCTGTCGGACTGTCGGCCCGAACCTGAGCTCCCGGGGCGCCCGCGCGGCCTGCCGTGGGCGGGCACCCCGAGGGGAGCCAGAGGTCAGATCGAGCCGAAGCCGACCCGGCGGGACTCCGGAGCGCCGATCTCGACGTAGCCGATCAGCGGCCCCGGGACGAGCACCAGCCGGCCCCGCTCGTCGGTCAGGTTGAGCAGGGAGCCCTTCGCGACGGCCTCCTCGACGGCCGCAGCCACCTCGGCCGGGGACAGCTCCGACTCCAGCACCACTGCGCCCGGAACGTCCCGAACGCCGATCTTGACCTCCACGATGCCCTCCAGGTCTTCGCCGGCCAGGACCGGTGCCACCGCGGCAGGTCCGCCGCAGGCGCCGTCTCGTACGCCGTTGCCGTCAGCTCACACACACCTGCGGCCGGGACCACCCAAAGCGGTCACCGGACGCCTGGTCAGGCTAGCCGACACCCGGCCGGGTGTTCCCGCCGGGCACGCCGTCGGTCTTCGGGAAGCCGCGGATGCCCCGCCAGGACAGCTGGGCGACCAGGCGGTCGGCCAGCTCCCGTGGCATCGTCTTGCCGGTGCCCACCCAGTAGCGGGCGGTGGTGTTGGCCATGCCGGCCAAGGCCACGCCCAGCAGCACGGCCTCCTGTTCCGGGAGTCCGGTGTCCTCCTGGATGACGTCCGCGATCGCCTGCGCCACCTCAGCGGAGGACCGGTCGACGATCGCCCGGACCTCCTCGTCATTGGTCAGGTCGGACTCGAAGACCAGCCGGAACGCCTCGCCGTCGGCGTCGACGAACTCGAAGAAGGCCTGGATGGTGGCGGCCACCCGGAGCTTGTTGTCGGTCGTCGAGGCCAGTGCCCGGCGGACCGCCGCCCTCAGCTCCTCGGTGTGCTGCTGGATCAGCGCGATGTACAGGTCCCGCTTGCCCGGGAAGTGCTGGTACAGGACGGGTTTGCTGACTCCCGCGCGCTCGGCGATCTCGTCCATGGCGGCGGCGTGGTACCCCTGCGCAACGAAGACCTCGCGGGCGGCGCCGAGCAGTTGGACGCGCCGGGCGCTGCGCGGCAGCCGGGCGCCACGGGCCCTGCTGTCGGTCGCGCGCATCTGCGGCGTGGTCACGGTGTTCCTCCGGCGGGTCGGCGCGTCACCGGGGTCGGCGGCGCGTGCTGGCTGCGGGGTCCGTACCGGGCTCGGTGGGCGACGGCTGCGGTGCGGGCCGGGCGGGGTGCGAAAGGGGCGGGGTGCACAAGGCAGGTGAGGGGATCCTACCGGTCGGTAATCCGCGATCACGGCCAGGTGGGGAGGTGTTCCCCAACGACGGGCCTACCCCCCCGTTCCGGTGAACGGTCACTGCGCCGCGGGCCGTTCGCATGGGATCCTCTGCCGGTGATCCGTCGCCGACCGCATGCCGGTCGCCACAGCATTGCGGCCCCGCGCAGCCCTCTCCGGCGGGTGGTGACGGCAACCCTGGTCATGGTGCTGGTCGCCGGGCTCGCCGGGGCGGGGTACCTGGGCGGTCGCCGCCTGCTCGGCGGGTCCGGGGCGATCGTCACCGCCGCGGGGGAGGGGGCGCCGGGTGGTTCCGCCGGGCTCCCGGTCACCCTGCCGTCCTCGCCGGCCCCGACCGCCCCCGTGACGGCCTCCCCGTCGGCGGCGACGGCACCCGCGCCGGCGACCACCTCCGCCACCACAACCGCGGCGGAGGACTCCGCCGAGCTGACCGCCGCGGACCGGACCGCCGGGCTGCTGGCCAACACCGTCCCGCAGCGGGGTACGGGCCGCCTGGTCGTGGTGCCCGGTTCCGTCGACGCCCCCGGGGCGGGCCCGGTGAAGCGGGTCCGGGTGGAGGTCGAGGAGGGGTTGGACGTCGACCCGGCCGCTTTCGCCGCCTTCGTCCTGGACACCCTCAACGACCCGCGCAGCTGGGGGAAGGGCGGCCGGATGACCTTCGCCCGGACCGGCGGCAGGGCGGACATCCGGGTGGTTCTGGCCAGCCCGGACACCTCCGTCAAGCTGTGCGCTCCGTTGGACACGATGGGCACGCTGTCCTGCGGGGTGGGGAACACCGCCGTGCTCACCCTGTACCGCTGGGTGAAGGCGATCCCCGATTTCGGGGCGGACCGCACCGCCTACCGGCACTACGTGGTCAACCATGAGGTCGGGCACACCCTCGGGCACGGCCACGAACTCTGCCCTGGACCCGGCCGGGTCGCGCCGCTGATGATGCAGCAGACCAAGGGCCTGAAGGGCTGCCTGCCGAACGGCTGGCCCTACCCCTGACCGGCCGATGGGGCGGGGCCGCCGGCCGGAGGGGAGACTGGTCCGGCGGGCACGCGGTCCGGGCCGCCCGGAAGGTGTCCGCTCTGACAGGGTGTCCCGCACGGGTGCGGGGTACGTCCGGCCCGTCGCCGGGGAGGTCCGCAGGATGTCGTTGCCGCCGCTGGTCGAACCCGGCCCGCCGCTGTCGGTGGAGCAGATCCGCCGCTACTCCCGCCACCTGATCCTCCCGGACGTGGGGATGACCGGGCAGCGCCGGCTGGCCAATGCCCGGGTGCTGGTCGTCGGTGGCGGCGGCCTGGGCAGTCCCGCCCTGATGTACCTGGCCGCGGCCGGGGTCGGCACCCTCGGCATCGTCGACGCCGACGTGGTCGACGCGACGAACCTGCAGCGGCAGGTCATCCACGGGGAGCCGGACCTGGGCCGCCTGAAGACCGACAGTGCCGCCGACCGGATCCGCGAGCTCAACCCCGCGGTGCGGGTGCGTACCCACCCGGTGTTGCTGGACTCCTCCAACGCCCTGGAGATTCTCGGCGACTACGACCTGGTCCTCGACGGGACGGACAACTTCCCGACCCGGTACCTGGTCGGCGACGCCTGCGCCCTGCTCGGGCTGCCGGAGGTGTGGGGGTCGATCTTCCGGTTCGACGGGCAGGTCAGCGTGTTCTGGGCCGGGCATGGGCCGACCTACCGGGACCTGTTCGCCGAGCCCCCGCCGCCCGGGGCGGTCCCGTCCTGCGCCGAGGGCGGGGTGCTCGGTGCGCTCTGCGCGGCGATCGGCTCCGTGATGGCGATCGAGGCGGTCAAGCTGATCTGCGGGATCGGCCGCCCGTTGCTGGGCCGCCTGCTGGTGTTCGACGCCCTGGACCTGTCCTGGCGGGAGCTGTCGGTGCGGCCCAACCCCGACCTCGAACCGGTCACCGAGCTGACCGACTACGAGGCCTTCTGCGGACTGCCCTCTGCTGCCACACCCGGGGCTGCCACACCCGGGGCCGTCACACCCGGGGCCATGCCGGGGGCCGGGACGGGGGAGCCCCCGGTGACCGGCCCGGACGGTCACGGGCCCGCCGACCTGCGGTCCCGCGGCCTCGAGGCGTTCACCATCGACGTGCACACCCTGCGCCGGATGCTCGCCGACCGGGATGCCGGCCGGGACGACTTCGTCCTGGTGGACGTCCGTGAGCCGTACGAGCGGGAGATCGTCGCCATTCCCGGCGCGATCTCGATCCCGACCCAGGCGTTCCTGTCCGGGGAGGCGTTCGCCCAGCTCCCGTCCGGGCGGCGGATCGTCCTGCACTGCAAGAGCGGCGGACGGTCCGCCCAGGCGCTCGCCGCCCTGCACGCCGCCGGCCGGACCGATGCCGTGCACGTCGGTGGCGGTGTGCTGGCCTGGGTCCGGGAGATCGAGCCGCAGCTGCCGACGTACTGAACACCGCACTGAACACCCTCCGTACGGCACCGATGCGCCAGGGTGATCAGCGGCAGGTTGTCCACAGGCGACGGGTGCGGTGTGTGCCCGCAGGGTCTGCCCGCACGTAGCATCGGCCCCATGGTGATCCACTCGCGCCGGGCGGCGGCCGGTCTGCTGGCTGCACTGGCAGCGGGTGCGCTCGTCGCCACCGCCTCGGTGTCGGCCTCCGCGCTGCCGCCGGAGCCGGTCCCGGCCGGTGGTCCCGCCTCGGTGGCCGGTCCTGCGGCCGGTCCGCCACCGGCCGCGCCGTCAGCCGGTGGCCGGCCCGGGGATGCCGCCCTCGCGGAGGTCGTCCGGCGCGCCGTGGCCGGGGCGGGTTTCGCCGACGTGGTGGACTTCGGGCTGACCGAGGGCCGGTGCCCTGGCAACCCCGGCTGCTCCTCCCCGGCCCGGCGGATCCGGCATGTGCCGAACGTCGACACGGCGGTGCTCCAGCTCGACGGTGACGGCCGGGTCGTGGCCGCCGCCCAGGTCCTGCTCTCCCGGGACTACCCCCAGGCGATGTCCGTCGGGGTGGACGCCGACCTGCGGCCCATGGGGGTGCACTGGTACCGCTGGGACGTCAACCGCGCCGACGGCCCGACCGCCTGGGACGCCCCGCGAATCCCCGCCGACGACCTGCTCACCGGCAGCGACCCGGCCGCCGCCCAGGTCCCGGCCGGCGGCGCCGCGGCGTACCCCTTCATGAGCCCGTACCCGGCGTCGGTGTTCCAGCTCCTGGTGGCCGCCGGCACCCTGCACCTGGTCGACCAGGGGAAGCTCGCGCTCGACGCCCCGTACCACTACCTGCAGGCACCCGGCTCCACCTGCCTGGGGGCGACGTTCACCGACACCAGCAGCACCCGTGCCCTGCTCGACCGGATGCTCACCGGCTCGGAGAACCGGGCCACCTGCATGCTGCTCAAGCAGCTCACCGACCTCGGGCGGCTCGACGCGGTGAACGCCTGGCTGTCGGGGCTGGGCCTGGGCACCCTGCAACTGTCGGGCATCGACGCCGGCAGCGGGGGCCGCTGGGATCCGGGCCGGATCACTATGACGGCCCTGGACACGGCGCGACTGCTCCTGCTGGTGAACGGATCGCCCGGGGCGCTCTGGCAGGTGCCGGAGCCGCAGACCGCAGGGATGCGGGCGATCACCGCCGACGACGCCCTGTCCGCGTCGTCCCGGCACCTGCTGCGCGGACTGCTCGCCGATCAGGGGTTCAACGAGGTGTTGTCCACGACGAACTGGTGCGGGCGCAGCTATCCGGCGGCGGGTATCCCGCAGCGGATCGCCCCGCGCTGGGTCGACGGCCGGACCGGCACGGTCACCGTGGACGGCATCCCCTACGGGCAGGACGTCCGGCCCTGCAACGCCGCCGCACAGGTGACCTTCGCGCACAAGACCGGCCTGACCTACAACTTCGGCGGTGACGCCGGGATCGTGGACTCCCTGCCGTCGGCCCGGGACCGGCACTACGTGATCGTCGTGCTCAGCGACCTCGGCTACCGGTACGCCGACACCCGGTACGCCACCTCGCCCTCCCTGCCCTGCACCGTCGACGTCTGCTACCCCCAGGCCTTCGCCCGGCTGGGCAGGGCCGTGGACGACGCCCTCGGGACGGCGCCCGCCGCCGGGGCACCGGCTCGTCCGGCGCAGTCGCCGTCCGGGCCGGCCGCCACAGGGACGCCGGGGACGGCCGCGGCGCAGCCGGACTGGCCGGCGTTCGTGCGCCGCCCGCGTGGCATCGCCCTGGCGTTCTAGGGCCTGTTTCGGAAGTGCTCAGCGTTGGCTGATCCAGTCCAGGATGTCGGTGGCGATCTCGGTGGGGACGGCTGCGGCGTTCTTGGTCGGGCGTGCCTGGTCGGTGTCGCGGCGTTCGATCTC
>DASTGO010000103.1:0-2495 GCA_035719045.1 Kineosporiaceae bacterium
GACGATCGAGGCGGCCCGGGCCGGGGAGCACGGCAAGGGCTTCGCGGTGGTCGCGACCGAGGTCGGCAAGCTGGCGGAGCGCTCCCAGATCGCCGCGCAGGAGATCGGTCAGCTCGCCGGGGACAGCGTCGCCACCGCCGAGCGGGCGGGTGCGCTGCTGTCAGACATCGTCCCCAGCATCGGCCGGACCTCCGAGCTGGTGCAGGAGATCGCCGCCGCCTCCGCCGAACAGACCGCCGGCGTCGGGCAGATCAACAAGGCGATGGCCCAGATCAACACCGTCACCCAGCAGAACGCCTCCTCCAGCGAGGAACTCGCCGCCACCTCCGAGGAGATGATGGGCCAGGCCGAGACCCTGCAGCAGACCATGGCCTTCTTCCGGACCGGACAGGCCGAGCGCTCCACGGACGCAAGCCCGCCGCTGACCCTGCGCGGCCAGGGCGGTGAGCACCCGGCTCCCGCAGGCACCGTGCCCGGCCCGCGACGGGCGGCCGAACACCCCCTGGCGGTGGACGAGGCGAAGTTCACCCGGTTCTGAGACCCAGTTCACCCCGTTCTGAGACCAGTTCACCCCGTTCTGACCTCAGCTGCGCCGGCGACCCGTACCGACGGCCGCCGGCGCAGCCTTCGCTCCGGCCCTTCAGCGGCGGCCCGGTTCGGTGACCAGATCCGCGGCCAGGTCCCGCAGCAGCTCCACCCCGTCCGGGGACAGGATCGACTCCAGGTGGAACTGCACGGACGCGAAGCCGGGTCCACGCAGGGCCACCACCTCGCCGTCCGGCCCGTCGGTGAACGCCTCGACCCCCTGCAGCGCCAGCAGGTCCGGGCGGCGGGACCGGGCGGTGAACGTGTTGTAGAACCCGACCCGGACCTCCCGCCCGAAGGCCCGGACCCGCCGCTGCGTCCCCTGGTAGGGGCGGGGCAGCGGACCGACCGGCAGGCCCAGCACCCCGGCCAGGATCTGGTGGCTCAGGCACACCGCCAGCAGGGGCGCCCCGGCCATCCGCCGCAACGTGATCAGCGACCGCAGCGCGGCGATCCGTGGGTCACCGACCTCCCGCGGATCCCCCGGCCCCGGGCCCGCCACGAGCAGGTCCGCGGCGGCGACCGCCTGCTCGGTGACCTCGTCCCAGCTGGTCACCCGGGCGCTCATTCCCAGACGGCGCAACACATGCGCGAGCATCGCCGTCCAGCCGTCCTCGGCGTCGACCACGAGGGCGTGGCGCCCCACCAGCCGCGGTTCGGGCCGCTCGGCCTGCTCCTGCAACCAGAACGGGGCCAGCCGCGCATTGCGGTCGGCGAGCGCCACGAGCACTTCCGGATCCTCCCCCGGCCCCGGCTCGGCGGCCTCCGGAAGCTCCTCCCCCGGCCCGTCCCCGGAGCGGAACCCGTTGCGCGACAGGGATCCGGCCGTGCGGGCGGGGAACGCGGACAGCAGCCCGGCCACCTTGGCATGCGTCTCGGCGACCTCGTGTTCCGGGACACTGTGCCGGACCAGGGTGGCGCCGACCGGGATCCGGACCGTCCCGTCGGAACCGAGATAGGCCGTGCGGATGAGGATCGGCGCATCCAGCACCGGACCGGACCGCGCACCGCCCCCGGTGATCAGGGCGGCCATCCCGGAGTAGTGGCCGCGGCCGCCGCGCTCGTGCCGGGCGATCACCCGGCAGGCGTTCTCCAGCGGGGATCCGGTCACGGTCGCGGCGAACATGGTCTCCCGCAGGACCAGGCGCGGATCGGCGTCGCTGCTGCCGGTGAGCAGGTACTCGGTGTGCGCCAGCCGTCCCATCGGCTTCAGGTACGGCCCCAGCACCCGCCCACCCTGATCGCACAGCCGGCTCATCATCTTCAGTTCCTCGTCCACGACCATGAACAGCTCCTCGACCTCCTTGGTGTCGCGCAGGAAGCCGAGCAGGCCGTCGCGGGTCGGGCCGCCGGGCGGGTACCGGAACGTGCCGCTGATCGGGTTCATCACCACCGTCCCGTCCCGGGAGCTGACGTGCCGCTCCGGGGTGGCTCCGACCATGGTCAGCGCGCGCCCGGAGTCCGCGCGCCCGCAGTCGCCGACGCCGCCGGGGGGAGCGGGCAGGTGGGCGGCGAACACCCAGTAGGCGCCGGGTTCGCCGGTCAGCAGGCGTCCCGCCACGGCCAGGGCGGCCCGGGCCGGCGGCAGCGGCTGCTGTGCGGTCAGTTCCCGGCGGATGACGAAGTTGGCTCCCTCACCCCGGCCGATCTCCTCCTCGATCACCCGCTTCACGGTGTCCGCGTAGGCGTCGTCGTCGACGTCGAAGGCCGCCCCGGTCAGCGGCACGTCGTCGCCGGGCAGGGCCGTGAGCGCCTGCCCCACCTCCGCCCGCAGGTAGCGCCGGGCCCGCAGGCAGCGCAGCGGCGCACCGTCGTCGTGGTGGGCGAAGCCGAGCTCACGCACCTGTCGGTAGGGCACGAAGGCGAGCACCGGCGGATCACCAGCCCCCGGCAGCGGCAGGTCGGCGAGG
>DASTGO010000104.1:0-4049 GCA_035719045.1 Kineosporiaceae bacterium
CAACTACACCGACCAGGCCTTCATGGAGGCCGTCGTCGCGGATCCGGCCCGTGCCTGGGCCCCGGAAGAGATCGTCGCCATCGCGACGAAACATCAGCCGACGTTCGCCCCCGGCACCGGCTGGGCCTACTCCAACACCAACTACATCGTGGTCGGGATGATCCTGCGCAAGGTCACCGGCACCTCCCCGGCCGATCTGGTCCAGCAGCGCATCGCCCGACCGCTGGGCCTGCACCGCACCTACCTGCCCACCCTCACGGCCAGGCACACCGGCCCCGGGTACGCGCACGGGTACCTGGCCACCCCCGACGCCACCACGTTCCAGTACACCGACGTCTCCGGCTGGGCCATCGGCGGCTGGGCCGGCACCGCCGGGGCAATGATTTCCACCCCCCGCGAGCTGAGCCGGTTCTTCTCCGCCCTGCTCGGCGGCAAGCTCCTACCCGCAGCGCAGCTGACCCAGATGCGTACCCTCGTCCCGTTCCCGGCGGGCTCCGGCGCCACGGGCGGCTACGGGTTGGGTCTGCAACGGGTCGACACCCCCTGCGGCACGGCCTGGGGACACGGTGGAGGAACCCTCGGACACCGCAGTACCGTCCTGTTCTCCGCCGACGGCCGCCGCGCCATCGTCACCGACATGACCACTTCGCTGGACCCCCGGGCCACCCCGAACGCCGCCGTCGACAAGGCCACCGCGGCCGCCACCGCCGCCGACCTGACCGCCATCTGCCAGATGTTCGGCAAACCGGTGCCCACCACACCGGCAACAACAAACTGACAACAACCTCCGGGGCACTCGTCACGTAACTTGTCCCGGAACCACGGCCTCAACCCCGGGGTTCCGGGACGAGTTACGGGACGGCCTGACCTGCGACCTTCAGCGCTAAGTGACGTGGCTTCTTCAGGGCTATGTGTCGCCGATGGCGAGGGTGCTGCGGCCGATCACGAGGACACTGGGGTCGCCGTGGAGCGTGGGTGGTTACAGTTCGGCGACGAGCAGTCGGTAGCCGGCGTCGAAGTCCTCACGTCCGCGAAGGTCGGGGTGCAGGTCGTGCCAACGACCGGATTCCAGATCTGCGGCCAACTGGTCGAGCCCTGGCTGCAGCGCCTCATCTCCTGTCTCGGCAAGCGCGGACATGCCGGCCCGGACGACGGGGTCGAGGTAGGCCTGGGGTCGACGCCAGAAGGCTGCGGCGAATCCGTCGGTGCAGTCGTGAGGTAGTGGCACCGGCTCGACTCGTGCTCCACCGAGCAGCGCAACAAGATGATCCAGGGGGATGGCGCGCGCGTCGTGGCGTGCGGCCGCCTGCGGCAAGTACTCCCTCACCAGCCAGAACGTCTGGAAGACGCGCTGGTCCCAGGTGAGGATCACCATCCGGCGTCTGGCGACTCGGCGCAGTTCAGCGACCCCAGCCTCGATGTCGGCCCAGTGGTGCACGGTCAGCAGGGCCATCACCGCGTCGGCAGCGTCATCGGCGACAGGCAGTGCTTCTGCACGCGCTTGCACGACCGGCGCCGCCCCGATCGGACGCTGCCTGATCATCACCTGGCTCGGTTCGATGGCAAGGACGGTCTGCGGAGGTTCGTAGGAGCCGGCACCGGCACCGACATTGATCACCGAATCGGTGCCGGCGAGTGAGGCGGTGATCCGCGCCCCGATCCGCCGGTCTGGTCGGCGGGTAGCAGCGTAGGTCGAGCCGATCGCGTCGTAGGTTGCCACGCAGGCAGTCTCCCCAGGCCGACCAGACTCAGGCATTGAGGCACCTGTGATCCGGGACTCGTGACTGTCCACTGGAGTGTCCGGTGAGGGTTCCCCCTGCGGAAGAGCGTCGGCGCTCTCGACCTTCTTGCTGGGTGGATTGGCGCCGAGGTGAAGACCCAGACGCCGGACGTCAGGGGTGCCCCAGTCGCTCCATGTGAGCCTGCAGTAGGTCCGCTCGGACCCTTCTGGCGTATCCCCAGTTGTACCCGTCAGTAACGTCAGAGAATGGATCATGGCCGCTGCTGGGCGGGTCGTGATCCTGCCGGGGCGCCGCGGGATTGCCGTGCGCAGTGGACTTCGACCAGGCCGTGGTGCCCTGGTCAGGCGTGCCGGTGCCGGTCATGGGACAGCTGTAGGTCTGCGCGGAGGTGTCGCTGTGGGAGGTGCAGACTCTGCCGGGCCGGTCGGTCCTGAGAGCCTCGAGAACAAGGTGGGACGGCGGGCGGCGTACGCCGTCACGGTCGTGGGGGGCCTGTGGGCCCAGTACGGGCAGGGGCAGTGGTGGGTCTGTGCTCTCGGCGCCGTGCTGTCGGTCGTGTTGTTCGTGCAGAAAGGGCTCAGGGAGGACGCGATCCGGGCGTATGCCGCCCAAGCGGCTCCCGGGGCCGTGCTCTATGAGCGACGGCTCCACACCACGGCCCAGGCCGGTCCGACCCCGAAGCCGGTTGCGGCCCCGAAACCGGTCATCACCTTCACCCCGGGTGGAGGGGAGATCCGCGCGTTGCGGTTCAGCCCGCAGGGACAGTTGCTGGCCGTGGGCTGCGCTGACGGGCAGGTGAGGCTGTGGGCGGGGACCGGCCTATGGGCAGGGACCAGGACGGGCAGCCCGGTCCCGATTGCCACACTGGATCACTCCAGTCCCCTGACGGCGCTGACGTTCGCCTCTGACGGCCGGCTGCTGGTCACGGCTGGAGAGGCAGGCGTCGTGAGGTTGTGGGACGTGTCCGAGCCCGCTCACCCGGTGCTGCTCGCCACCACGGTGCATACGGAGCGCGCCGAGTTCAACACCGTCCAGGACGTCGATCTCAGCCCCGACACCCACCTGCTGGCCACCGCCGGAGCAGACGGGGCCGTCGTCTTGTGGGACGTCAGCGACAGCGCCCGCCCGACGCAGGCCGCGCGGCTGGCCATCGTCGGTCCCCGCCATAGCGAGGGCGGTGTTCGGACGGTCCGGTTCAGCCACGACGGACAGCTCCTGGCAGCCGGTGGACGGTTGGGCTATCGCGGCCCCGTTCAACTCTGGGGGATCACCGACCCGGGGCGTCCCCGCGTGATCGGAAGGTTGAAGCCCAACAAGATCGATCGATGGCACGGTGATCAGCTGGTATGCCATGCACTGGCCTTCAGCCCCCGGGCCCCACTGCTGGTGACCGCAAGCGGGTACGACCACATGCACTTGTCTTCTTCCGCTGAACCTCCCCCCACCCCCAGCGACTACGTGCGAATGCACGACAGCGCCGCCGTGCTCTGGAGCCTTCGCGCCCCAACCCGGCCGCTCGGCCTGGTCACCCTGAAGGAACGCGGAGGCGACGGAACCGCAGGCGTGACCGCGACCATGCTCGCCGGGCACGCAGAAACCGTCCGATGCCTGGCCATCAACGCCGACCAGACCCGACTGGCCACCGGCGCCGGCGCAGAGCGGGGAAACGTGCTGCTGTGGGACATCACCCGCCCCGCCCGGACCACACACGTGCACACCCTCAGCAACAAGGGCTCTCTCCGCGCGATGACCTTCAGCCCAGACGGGCAGTTCCTGGCCTGCGCCAACAACTCCGAGCAGGTCACGGTCTGGGCCATCAGCTGAGCTGAGCCCGGGGACATCCCGAAAGCCGTCCCGGAACTCCTCGGTGCCACGCCGGTTACGGGACGAGTTTCGGGACTCGCTGTCCTCCGGAAACGCGCCCGAGCGGCACCCGCTGTGGGTCGTCCCGTATATGACCGTTACCGGGACGCCCCTTGGCCTCGGGCCAGGTCCAGGTTCCCGCGGACGGCCTTCGTTAGCGGATGCCGATCCCCCAGCACCCTCAGGCAGCCGGCCAGGGCCTGCTCGTACAGGGGGATGGCCCGGCCCAGGTCCCCGGCCGACTGGTAGGCGCAGGCGAGGTTGTTCACCGAGGTCAGGGTGCTCGGGTGGTCGTTGCCCAGGACCCGTCGACGGTCGGTCAGGGCCTGCTCGTACAGGGGGATGGCCCGGCCCAGGTCCCCGGCCGACTCGTAGGCGTAGGCCAGGTTGTTCACCGAGGTCAGGGTGCTCGGGTGGTCGTTGCCCAGGACCCGCCAGCAGTCG
>DASTGO010000105.1:0-7834 GCA_035719045.1 Kineosporiaceae bacterium
ATGGCGACAGCCTCCTCGTCCGGGTCGACACCGGTCGCGAGCTCCCCGGCCGCGGCCGCCGCACGCAGTTGCGTCTTCGACACGTCGACCAGATGGCGGTAGCCCTCCCGGAGCAGGGTGGCGTACCCGGCGTCGATGGTGGCCAGTTCCACGAAGGCCACGTTGATGCAGGCCTCCTGCCGGCCGGCCTCGTCCAGGGGCAGCATGGCCTCCAGCGCCGCGGCGATGAGGTCGCGCCGGCCTGGCCGCCTGAGCCGGGAGGTCCTCTCCTGCAAGCGGTTCAGGACCCGCGCCCGCAGGTGGTCCAGCGCGAAGCGGAGCATCTCGTCCTTGGTGGTGAAGTAGTGCTGCACTGCCCCCATCGAGACCCCTGCCTCGGCGGCGACGTCGCGCAGACTGACCGCGGCCAGGCCACGGGCGGCGACGATGGCGAACACGGCTTCCGCCAGCCTGCGGCGCCGCTCCTCACGGTCGACGACCTTCGGCACGACACCCCCTTAAACCATGCAGTCGCATTGCCAAACCCGCCTCTCACTGAAACAATGCAAGTGCATGGTAACCCTGGGAGGGAAGATGGCTGACGACGCCAGTGTCCGGTACGCGCACAACGGAGAGGTCCGGATCGCCTACGAGATGTTCGGCGATCCTGCATCCGGCGAACCGCTGCTGCTCATCATGGGTCTGGACTTCCAGATGCTCTGGTGGCACGACGACTTCTGCCGCGCCCTGGTCGACAGCGGCTTCGCCGTCGTCCGCTTCGACAACCGCGACGCGGGGCTGTCGACGCACTTCTCCTCCCCACAGGTGGAGCGGCCGTGGCGGGCCCAGCTCGGGATGGTCCCGCCCGCTTACACGATCCCGGACATGGTGGCCGATGGCCTGGCGGTGATGGATGCCGTCGGCTGGTCATCCGCCCACATCCTCGGCGGGTCGATGGGCGGGCTGATCGCCCAGGCCACCGGACTCCTGCATCCGCAACGGGTCCGGTCGGTGACCAGTGCGCTGGCCCTGCCGGCCGGGAGCAGTCCGCTGCGGACCCTGAGCTACCTGCGTCTGGGCGGCATCCTCAAGCTGGCCCGCGCGATCCGGCGGGGGACCACTGACGAGGAGCAGATCGCGGAACTGCTGGACGCCTACCGGATCATGGCCTCCCCCGGGGTGGGGTTCGACGAGGAGTGGGCCCGCACCATCGCCCGCCGCTGCCACGAACGCGCCCCGCAGGACCCGACCGCCACCCAGCGCCAGATGAGCACCAGCCGCGGCGTGAAGCTGCCTCCCCTCGCGCACCTGCAGCCACCACTGCTCGTCATCAACGGCGAACAGGACCCCCTGGTCAAGGTCGCCGCCGGCCGAGCCACGGCCCGGGCCGTCCCGGGAGCCCGCTTCGTGTCCTTCCCGGGCATGGCGCACGCCTTCCCCCGGCCGCTGTGGCCCGCCGTCGTCGCCGAGATCGCCGGCACCGCCCAGCGGGACCGGCGGGCCCTCAGCTGACGCGGGCGACCCGGAGGCCGCCCCGGCCCGCGCCACCCGACCGGGTCACCCCTGCCAGGCGGCCGGTCGGCGCCTCCAGGACGGGCGAACGACCTCACGGCAGGGATGTCGAATGCCCGGCGGCGGGCCCGGGAACCCTTCGGCCCCAAGGCGGGCCACCCTAGACTTCGCGGGTGGAGATCCCTCTCGCTGCCTCGTCGGATCGGATACCCCGGCAGGACTTGCGTTCTGCCGCCTCGCTGGGACGTGATGCCGATGCCGGAGAGGCAGTCCGGTTGATCGCACTCGCGGAGGAGCGGGCCATCCGAGCGGGCTCCGTCTCGGCCGCCCGTCGACGATCGGGGACACCGCAGGGGAGCGGCGCCAGCACCTACAGCCACAAGGCGGCCGCTCCGCTCGCGCGGTTCGTGGCATCCTCTGCCGGCAGGCTGCTGCGCACGCCCGTCGAGAACTACCTGCACGATCTGCAGCAGGACCTCACCGGCGGCCGATGGGAGGCACTGGCTCGCGCCGTCCCACTGGGGAAGGCCGGGCAGCGGCTGCGGGTTCGGTTGCCGCCCCCACTCCCCCACGCCCGCAACGCCGGGGACCATCTCACGGTGGACGACTACCTGCGCGAGCTGTACGAAGGGGTCGTCGGGGAACTGCTGGCCGCGGGAGCGGTGGAGCGAGCGGCCTTCGTCCAGGCCGATCTCCTGCATCAGCCGGTGGCTGCTGCGCGACTGCTGGCCGAGCACGGGCGCTATGCGCTGGCAGCAGAACTGCTCGAAGGCCGCACGGACGAACTGGCCGTGGCTGCGCGGTACTGGCATGCCGCGGGTCGTGACGACCTGGCCGTGGAGATGCTGCGTACCCGCGGAGGCTTTGCCGCCGCCGTCGACGCTCTGGTGGTCACCGATCCCGAGTTGGCTGCCTCCCTGCATGGTGCGTGGGTCGACGACTGTCTGGCCCGCGGTGATGTGGCGGGTGCCCTGACGGCGGGCTGGCCGGTACCGCATCTGCGGGCCGTCGTGCTGCAGCGGGCGATGTCGTGGGTGCCGCGTGGCGGCGGTGCCGACGGGCCTGCCCTGGCACTGCTCGCCGGTGGTGCGCCCGAGACGGCGACACCCTTGGACGTCCTGCCCCCGGCAGCGCGGGACCGGATCACGGAACTGGCGGACCGGGAACTGGCGGAACTGGCCCGGCGCAAGGTCGTCTCGACCCTGCAACCCCCGCAGTTTCCGCGTCTGGTGCATGCCCCGGGACCTGCTGGTCCGGTCGACCTGCGTGATGCGGTGGTGATGCCGGACGGCTCGGTGGTCGCGGCCCTCGGACCACAGGGGGCCGTCCTGCAGCGCAGCGACGGCACAGCCGTCCGGCGCTGGGATGGGCACGTCGATCGCCTCATCGTGGCCGACCATGGGTCGGCCGTCCTGCTGGAGGGCCCCGGGGCGGGCGACGCCCGGCGGCTTCGGCGTCTCGACCTGGATGGCCGCGAGGTCGTGGCGGAGTGGCAACTCACCGCACGGCCGGCGACGGACACCTTCGACGGAGGACTGCTCCCGGTCGTCGAAGGGACCGCCCTCTGCCTGGTGGACACCACGGCCGCCAGGCCGAAAGTCGTTCTCCGGGAAGAGCTGTCCGGTTGCCGGGTGATCGCGGCGAGCCGCTGGAACACCCAACTGGCGGTCCTCACAGCGGCGAGGTCCGGGGTGGCGGGCGAGACAGAGGTATGGGTCTTCGCGCTGCCCGGGATGGACCTGCTCCGCCGCCAGAGCCTGGTCCTGCCGCAGGCAGCCGAGACCACTCCCGGCCATGTGACCCTGACCTGCCTGGGAGCGGTTCTGGCGGCATCACCAGGCACGTCCGGCCGGCGGATGCGCTGGTACGACGTCGACGGCCAGATGTCCAACGGCGAGGCGCCCGGCCCGGGATGGACCGGACTGGCCGCAGCCGGGCCCTACTGCACGGTGGCCTCGCACACCGGCGACGAAGCCGTGGCCCAGGTCCTGTCGTGGCGGAACGCGCCGAGCACGCGGTGGCCGAGCGAGATCCTCCGAGCCTCGTTCCCCGGCGCCGCCCGGACCCAGGTCCGGCTCGCCGCCGAGATCCTCACCGTCCACGACGACACCGGGCGCGTGCTGGCCGTCGACCTCACCACGGGCGAACAGCGCGCCGACCACACCGTCACCCGGTGACGCCGCCTCAGCTCCAACCCGGATCCCTGGGAAGGACAGGGATCGAGCCGAGCGGGGAGTGAGGGTCCGTGGCCGCAGGGAACCGGAACGCAGCTCGCGCGGCGTGCGGCCGAGCCGGCGGCGCAACAGCCTGCGCAGGGTGCCGCCGCTGGGCATCGACCCCGGTCCGGCCACACTCACTTGACCTGGACGGCGCCCAGATCGCAGCCGGAACCCGGCCGGGCCACGCCGCGCTGGTCGCGCGCCGGGCATCCCGAACCGGCACCGATCACCGGGCTGCCCGACGCCGGCATCAGGGTCAGGGTCGGACCGCCGTTGTCCGCGGGCTTGCCCAGCCGGGGATCCACCGCGGTGACCTGCTGGATGCAACTGGTGGAGCCGTCCCGGGAGGTGGTGCCCCACTGGATCACGTGGGATCCGGTGCCGGTCGAGGCGCAGCTCATCGCCTGGCCCCACGGGTTGCCCGCCGAATTGCCCACGAACACGGTGTTGTCGAGCACGAAGCTGCCGCCGAAGAGGGCACCCCCGTGACCGTTGGCGTGGTTGTCCGCGAAGGTGACGTTGGTGTCGTGATGGGTGCCGGCCGCGCCGAAGATGGCCCCGCCGTAGGCCTTCGAGGTGTTCCCGTAGAAGGTGCTGTTCTCGATCGTGCACGTCGGGGCGCAGTCCAGGTACAGGCCGCCGCCGTTCGCGGTCGACGTGTTCGACAGGACGCTGGTGCCGGTGATGGTGATCGACCCGGTCTTGCCCCAGTCGGTCGGGCCGACACTGACCCGGGCACCCCCGCCGATCCCGTCGATCGTGTTGTCCTTGAACGTGCTGCGGTCGACGACCACCCGGTCTCCGGCGTATGCCCACAGGTAGGCGCCGCCGCCGCTGCCACGCGCGGCGGTGTTGTGGGTGAAGGTCGAACCGCAGAGCCGGATCTCACCGCCGGTGCGGTCCGGGGTGAGCGGGGCGGCGCCGTCGGTCCCGATCGCGCCCCCGTCCCCGGCACTGCCCTGGTTCAGGGTCTTGTTGTCGGTGAAGGTCGAGTTCGTCACCGTCAGCGGTGAGAGCAGGCTGTAGACGGCACCGCCGTACCAGGACGAGTTGCCGGTGAAGGTGCTGCGGTCGATGGTGAGGACCCCGTCGGTCCCGACGTAGACCGCACCCCCGCCGAAGCCTGCGGAGTTGTTCTCGAAGACGCTGCCGATCACCTCGATGCGCGTCTTGTAGATGCCCGAGACGGCACCCCCGGCGCCTGCCGCCCGGTCCACCACCTGCTGGGCCGCACCGTTGACGAAGCGCAGGTTGCGCACCGACAGGGTGGTGCCGTTGGCCGCCAGGAGGATCCGGTTGCTGCCGCCGCCCTTGAGGGTGATCTTCCCGCCGCCGTCGATGACCGTGGTGGACGTCGACTTGATCTCCTGCGTCACCGAAATGGTGACCGCCCCGCCGCCGCAGTCGAAGGTCACGTACCCGCCGCCGGCCACGGCCGAGCGCAGGGCGCTCTCCGTGCAGGTCGCGGTGGTTCCCAGGCCCACGACGCTGTGCTTGGCGGGCACCGGCAGCGGCGCCGGCTTGGTGCAGTCGGCGCCGTCCCCGGCGGCGGCCGGCGGGGCGGCCGAGGTCGCCGGTGACGCGGCGGGCGAGGAGATCGGCGGGGGCGCGGGAGGAGTGCTGGGAGTGGTCACCGGGATGGCGGTCGCCGTGACGGTGGGTTTGGGGGCGGAGGCAGAACCGGCGGGCGCCGAACCGGTGCAGGCGACGCCGTTGAGGGCAACCCCGGCCGGGGCGGCGCCCTGGCCGGGACCGGCGGCGATGAAGCCGACCGAGGCCGAGGCGCCCCTGCCCAGGGTGCCGTTCCATGAGGTGCTGGTCGCCGTCACCGCGGCCCCGGACTGGGTCCCTGAGGCGCCCCAGACCTGAACCACCCGCTGCCCACCGGGGAACGTCCAGGTCAGGCGCCAGTTACTGACCGGTTCACCCAGATTGCGGACGACGAGGCTGCCGACGTAGCCGCCCTGCCACTGCGCGCCGGGGGCGTAGGTCACCGCACACCCACTCGTGGCGGCCTGCCCGGGCAGCTGGAGCCCCGCGCCGAGGGCGGCAGCCGCCACGCTGGTGACGGCCAGCGTCGTCAAGCTGCCGATGGCCAGTACCCGCCGCGACGGCTTGCGCATGAGTTCTCCCTGCTGACGGCTCTTCCACGTCCTGACCCCGGTGAGCCGACCGACGGCAGGGGAGCTGCGGGATGCCCGGCAGGAGTGACCCGCCCACCACAGAACTCCCGAGTCGCCGCCGACGCGCGTTCGGTTCGGGTTCGGGTCGTTAGTCGCCCGGGCGGGTCAGATGGTTGCCCGGCCCCCCGCGTGACCTGTGCCGCAGCAGGCGGGAGCCCCGTCTGAGCTGGGCAGATGCGGGCAGGTGGCAGCTGGGCGACCTTCGCGGCTCCCCTGGCCAATACCCCCCGGTCGAAGCCATGACCCCAGTCGTCGGAATCCCCGCCACTGTCGAGCACCAGACCGGTCGCGACATGGGCGATCTTCATCCACGGCTTCGAGGACGCACCACTGTCGCCTCCCCCGCTCCGCCCCGGACCGGGGTCTACGGGGTGGTGAGGTCGAAGCGGTCCACCTTCACCGACCCGCCGAGCCCCTTGGTGGCGTAGTTGAAGATGGCGAACCGCTGCGCCTCGAAGAACTCCCAGTTGGTCCCCATCACGAACGGCGCCCCGAGTGGCGTGAAGTGGGTGCCGTCGGTGCTGTAGGAGAAGGTTGCCTGGCGGCCGGGGCCGGGGCGGACGTCGGCGGTGACGCGCAGCCAGATCCGGTTGCCGGAGACCGGGACGCCGGCAGCCTCGGTGCCCTTGCTCGCGGTGTTCCAGTTCTTGTCCATGGTGATGTTGTTGACCATGGACAGGCGGGTGGTCGTGCCGTCGCGCTTGAGTCCGATCCAGGCCGAGGAGTCCCGCAGCATGGCCAGTCCCGCCCGGTCCCCGTCCTTCATCCTGCTGAAGTCCAGGCTGATCGTGGCCGTGGAGGACGGGCCCAGGGTGCGGTGGGTGAGGGTGTTGCGCGCCGAGTAGAGGTCGTCGGTGACGGTCGCCGTCCCCAGGGTCAGCCCGTTGCCGAGCGTCCACTTCGTGTCGTCCGGATTGTGGTTCCACTCCCACTCCGGGCCCAGCGCCGTCCCGCCGAAGGTGTCGGACCCGGTGAGCGGCTTCACGTCCTTGGCCGGTCGCGCGATGTCCGGGAACGGATAGGAGGTGCCCCAGGCGTTGTTCGCCTGCTGCAGATGCGGCCAGCCGTCGGCACCCCAGGTCATCGGCGCCAGGACGGGGACCCGTCCCCCGGGGTAGGCGTCCACGAAAGCCATGTAGTACCAGTCGCCCTTGGCGGTCTGCACGATCCCGCCCTGGTGCGGGGCCCCGCCCCCGGGGATCGGGCTGGTGAGCCCCTTGGCGAACGGCGTCGGCTGCATGGTGTAAGGACCGAACGGACCGGTGGTGGACCTCAACACGTACTCGGTGTCGGCGGGGCGGGTGACGAAGATGTAGTAGTTCCCGTTGACCTTGTAGAACCGCGATCCCTCGATGTACCCGACGCTCGGCGGCGCCTCGTAGACCTTCTGGGTACGGACCTGGCTGGTTCCGTCCTTGGACAGCTGCGCCACGTTGATCGTGCTGCTGCCGTAGGAGACGTACATCGTGTCGTCGTCGTCGACCAGCATGCCCGCGTCGTAGTAGCAGTTGTTGATGGTCGCCTTGCGCTGCCACGGGCCTTCGACGGAGTCGGCGGTGAAGATGTACGACTTGCCGAACTCGATGCAGCCGCCCCAGTAGAACTTCTTCTCGCTCTGGCGGTAGTTGAGGAACGAGGCCCAGGTGCCCTTGATGTAGGCCCGTCCGCCGGTGAGGTCATAGGCCGGGGAGAAGTCCAGGCGCGGGATCGCATGCCCCGCGAACTCCCAGTGCACCAGGTCGTAGGAGCGCAGGATGGGCGCGCCCGGCGAGTAGTGCATGTTCGAGGACAGGTAGTAGTAGGCGTCCCCGACGCGGATCACGTCACCGTCGGCGAGGTCCTCCCAGATCGCCGGGTTGGCGAACGTCGCCGAGGGCGGCCAGGCCGCGGTCGCCGGGGTGGTCGGTGTGGCCGGGACCGACGGCGTGGTGGCCGGCGTCG
>DASTGO010000106.1:0-7539 GCA_035719045.1 Kineosporiaceae bacterium
CCGGCCAGGAGGACGGCCTCGTCGGCGGTCACGGCTCCGGAGGTGTTGGGCAGCAGATCCACCCCGGCGGGCAGATGGTCGGTCAGCCGCCCGCCGGCCTCGGGTGGCGCGTCGAGATCCACCCGGCGCAGCGCCACGGTCACCACCTGGGCGCCCGAGGCGGCCGTGGCCGCGCCCATCACCTCCAGCGAGCTGAACTTGCCGGTCCCCATCAGCAGCCTGCTGCGGTACCGGCGCGACGAGATGAGCAACGGGTCCACTCGACCTCTCCTCCCCACGCGGGCATGACCCCGATCGGGTGCGACGGGTCGCCGAGGGGATGCTCGGCCTCTCAGCCCGCGTCCGCGGGCTCCCCGGAGTACGCCGGGCAGCGTACGCCCTGGCTCGGGGTGCGCACCGCCACGGTCGGCATCGCGGGTTCGATCACGGGTCCACCTGCCGCGGCCGACCTGCGGTATTCGGTGCGCCACGGCGGGTTTGCGGTCCTCCTGCCGGCCCTGCACTCGACGACGGCCGGTCACGGGTTATGGTGGGGGCGTTCTCCCACGGGAGCCCGGACGTCACCGGGCTGAGAGGGGGGCTGCGCGCCCCCGACCGTCGAACCTGATCCGGGTCATACCGGCGAAGGAAGGGACCAGGCGACATGGCGAGTGTCGGGCGGCTTCACCTCATCACCGATCACCGGCTCGGACCGCGGGTGCCGCAGTTCGTGGCCGAGGCGGTGGCCGCCGGTGCGGACTGCGTGCAGGTCAGGGTCGCGAGGACCAGCACAGACCGGGAGGCTCTGGCCCTCACCCGTGAGGTGCTGGCCACCTGTCGCGAGTACGGGGCGACCTGCCTGGTCAACGATCGCGTGGACGTGGCCCTGGCTGCCGGCGCGGACGGTGTCCATCTCGGCGCCGACGACCTGCCCGTGGCCGTGGCCCGGCGGATCCTCGGTGACCAGGCCCTGATCGGCGCGACCGCCCGGGATCCGCTGACCGCCCGCCGGGCCGAGGACGACGGGGCCGACTACCTCGGCGTGGGACCCTTCCGGGCCACCCGGACGAAGGACGGCCTGCCACCTGCGATCGGCCTCGCCGGAGTCGGTGCCGTGGCAGCAGCCGTCGGAATCCCTGTCCTCGCCATCGGCGGCATCGTCGCCGGGGACCTGCCCGGGCTGCTGTCGGCCGGTGCCCACGGTGCCGCCGTGGTCAGCGCGCTCAGCCAGGCCGCCGACCCCGCCGCAGCCCTCGCGGAACTACTCGAGGCACTGACGGTGGCCGCGAGCCCGCCGGGGAATGCCTCGGCCGAGCAGGGGAGCGTCATCGACATCACCGTGAACGGCGTGGCCAGGTCGGTGCCCGAGTCGACCACGGTGACCTCGCTGGCCACGGCCCTGGTCGGGCCGATCCACAGCGGGATCGCCGTCGCCCTGAACGGGACGGTGCTTCCCCCGGCGTCCTGGGCGGGTCAGGCGGTGCGGGCGGGTGACCGGCTCGAGGTCATCATGGCGCTGCAGGGTGGCTGAGCACCCGCCCGCTCCCGGGCCTCCCGCCGGCCTTGCGTCCTTCCCGGTGCCGTTGATCCTCCTGACCGACCGGCTCCAGGCCGGCCGGCCTCTGCCCGAGGCGGTCGGCGCGGCCGCTGCGGGCGGGCTGCGACTGGTCGTGGTCCGCGAGAAGGACCTGCCGTGGGAACAGCGGCTGGGCTTGGCCGACGAACTGCGGGATCTCCTGGCTCCGTTCGGCGGGCGGGTGCTGCTGGCCGGTCCGGCACCCGGGCCGCACGGCCGCCATCTCGCTGCCGCCGACCCCTGGCCCGAGCACCGGCACGGACTGCTCGGCAGGAGCTGCCACAGCGGGCAGGAACTCGCGGCGGCCGCAGCCGCGGGTGCGGACTACGCCACCCTGTCGCCGATCTTCCTCACCGGGTCCAAGCCCGGGTACGGGCCCGCCCTCGGTCCGCAGGCGCTGGCCGGCGCGGGTCCGCTGCCGGTGTACGCCCTCGGCGGGATCACCACACCGGTCCATGCCCGGGACTGTGCCCGGGCCGGTGCCGCAGGGGTGGCCGTGATGGGCGCCCTGATGCGAGCGGCGGACCCCGCAGCGCTCACCACCGAACTCATCGCGGCGGTCACCGACGTGCGTGGGGCGTCTTGACGTACGGCCGTGGACGGCCCGGGCCTGCCGTGCCCCTTGCGGCGCACGGGGAACAGGGACATGAAGGACACGAACAGATCCGGAAGGGGCGAGTGGCGCATGCGTCGACGCATTCAGGTTCCCGGCACGCGGGCCGACGTGAGGGTGCCGTTCACCGAGGTCGTCCTGGGCGGCGGGGCACCGCCGGTGAGGTTGTACGACACCAGCGGGCCGAACGGCTCGCCGGAGGACAGCCCGGCCACACGGGTCGACCCGGCTCCGGGTACCGGCCTTCCACGCCTGCGCGCCCGGTGGATCGCGCAGCGCGGGGACGTCGTCCCGGTGGGACCTGCACAGGCTGAGGGCAACCGGGTGCTGCGGGCCGCGCCGGGGCGGCGGATCACCCAGCTCGAGGCCGCCCGCCGCGGGGAGATCACCCCCGAGATGGAGTTCGTCGCGGTACGCGAAGGGCTTCCGGCCGAGCTCGTGCGCACCGAGCTCGCCGCAGGTCGGGCCGTCCTGCCGTGCAACATCAACCACCCCGAGACCGAGCCGATGGTGATCGGATCGCGGTTCCTGGTGAAGGTCAACGCCAACATCGGAACGTCCGCCGTGAGCTCCTCGATCACGGAGGAACTCGACAAGCTGGCCTGGGCGGTCCACTGGGGGGCGGACACGGTCATGGACCTGTCCACCGGGAGCCACATCCGGGCCACGCGGGAGGCGTTGCTGCGCAACAGTCCCGTGCCGGTCGGCACCGTCCCGCTGTACGAGGCACTGGAGAAGGTCGGTGGCGATCCGGCCGAGCTGAGCTGGGCGGTCTTCCGGGACACGGTGGTCGAGCAGGCCGAGCAGGGCGTCGACTACATGACCGTGCACGCCGGGGTACTCCTGCAGCACATCCCGCTGACGGTGGGCCGCACCACGGGCATCGTCTCCCGGGGCGGGTCGCTGATGGCCGCCTGGTGCCTGGCGCACCACAAGGAGAACTTCCTCTACACCAGGTTCGAGGAGTTGTGCGAGATCCTGGCCGCCTATGACGTGGCCTTCTCGCTCGGGGACGGCCTTCGTCCCGGGTCGATCGCCGACGCCAACGACGCCGCCCAGTTCGCCGAACTGCGCACCCTCGGAGAACTCGTCGTGATCGCCCGTGATCACGGTGTCCAGGCCATGGTCGAGGGACCCGGCCATGTCCCGCTGCACAAGATCAAGGAGAACGTGGACCTGGAGCAGCAGTGGTGCGACGGCGCGCCGTTCTACACCCTCGGCCCGATCACCACGGATATCGCGCCCGGGTACGACCACATCACCTCGGCGATCGGTGCGGCGATGATCGCCATGCACGGGGCGGCCATGCTCTGCTACGTGACACCGAAGGAGCATCTCGGCCTTCCCGACCGCGAGGACGTGAAGGCGGGCCTGATCGCCTACAAGATCGCCGCCCATGCCGCGGACCTCGCCCGTGAGCATCCGTCCGCGCAGCAGCGCGATGACGCCTTGTCGACCGCCCGGTTCCAGTTCCGTTGGGAGGACCAGTTCAACCTGTCCCTCGACCCGGAGACGGCCCGTGCCTATCACGACGCCACCCTGTCGGCGCCCGGAGGGAAGACGGCGCACTTCTGCTCCATGTGCGGTCCCAAGTTCTGCGCCATGAAGATCACACAGGAAGGCGTCAGCCCCGAACTGATCGAACTCGCCGCCGCCGGGATGGCCGACCGTTCGAAACTGTTCCAGGAGAACGGCTCCACGATCTACCTGCCCGCACCCACCGAGGATCCCGGCAGGTGACCGGCCGGGATCAGGGCAGATACTGCTCGGCTATCCGGGTCACCCGGCCCTTGTCGACGGTGACCCAGAAGAGGGCGTCGCCCAGGTGCTGGTAGGCACCGAGCTGTTGCAGGGTCTTCGCGACATCATGGGTGGGGTCGTGGCTCTGGTCCGCGGCCAGCACGTTCACCGTGATCGTGGCGTTGCTGGTGACCGGCAACTGCCGCACGTCGGTGCTGGCGTTGCGCAGCCAGTAGTCGTTCGGCGGCGGCACCTCGGAGGAGTGGTCCTCCGCGGCCGCCTTCGCCGCCTGCGGCCCGGTGAAGAACTGGACGACGTCGACACCCACCTGCCGTGCGCCGGCCCTGACCGACCTGATCCGCGCCGGGTACCTGCCGTCGGCCAGGTCACCGGGCTGCAGTGTGACCGGGACGCTGAACACGTCGATCACGGACCCGTCCTTGGCCGATCGGTCGTAGCCGACCACCGAACCGCTGCCCGTTCCGTCGGCGGGGGCCGGGAGCGTGACGCCGAAGGGGCTGAAGCGGCCCATCGACGCCTTCGCCGGGGCGTGCGCCAGGACCCGGCCCTTGGAGTCACGGACCTCCACCTCGAACTGGCCCTCGAAGACGTTCGCCAGGCCCTGCACCCGCACCGGACCGGTCAGCGACTGACCCGCGGCCGGGCTGTCGATGAAGACCGGCGGCAGCAGCGACTCGTATCCGGCCCGGGTCGCCGGCCGGTCCAGCGTGATCCCCTCGCCGCCGAGTACGGTCAACGGTTTGCCGTCGATCCGGAACGTCACCCGCTGCACGCTCGGGAACTGGGTGAGGGTGTAGACGATCTCACCGACCCGGGCGGTCATCGACAGGGTTCCCCCGCCCGTGGTGTATGCCGGGGTCAGGTCCACATCGGCCGTGCCGCCGGTGATGGTCACCCGATGCAGGGTGGTCCCGGCCGGGATCGCCGTGCCGAGCCCGGCCGCCCGCTCCGCCGCCGTCGGCCCGGACAGCAATGCGTTCATCGCCGCCGCCGCCACTGCGGAGGACGGGGTGGACACCTGCCGGTACGCCGGAGCCAGCGTCCCGCCGGTGCGCAGGAAGTACAGCCGCAGGCCGACGACGGTGGACGCCGCTGACGACCCTGCCGGCGACGTCACCGACCCGCCTGCGCTCGGCGACGACGCGCCGGGCGAGGTGGCAGGGCCCGAACCGGACGCCGGCGAGGTTCCCGGACCTCCCGCCCCACCGCCGCAGGCAGTCGCCACCAGTGCGACCACGATGAGACCCCACGTGCTCCGCAGCCTGATCATCACAACCCCCACTCGGTTCCGGCCCCCGCCACCCGTCCACGCGACACTCATGGTTCCGGTTGTCACGCAGACGGTTTCGCCGTCCGCCGTCGACTTCGTCGTTTGCTGTCGGCCCCGAGTCGCTCCGCCCGAGCCGTGACCCGGCCCCGCCCGATCCCCGCCTGCGATCATCCAGCTTCGCACCGGCCGGACGTCCCCCCCACGCCCTGGATCGATGTCGCGGGGTGTGCGGGCCGACCCGGGCGGGCATGGATGACGGTATGGCGAGCCCACGGCCGTCCCGGCCCGGCGCCCAGGAGTGGGTCCCGGCCGCAGCGCCGGTGCCGGACCTGGCCGAGGCCGCCAGGCACTTCCGGTACCAGCAGAAGGGCCGGCGCCGGATCCACCGCACCCCGGACCTGGCGCATCTGATCGCCTGCCGCCCCTGGCTGGAGGCCGAACTGGATGCCGTCGGCCCGCAGGTCGTGGTGGCCCTCGGCGCCTTGGCGACCCGGTCGCTGCTCGGCCCGGACGTCCGGGTGACCCGGGACCGGGGGCGCGTGTTCGGCCCCGGCGCCGCAGGCAGGCCCGGGCGGGGAACCCACCTCGTGGTGCCGACCGTGCACCCGTCGTCGGTGCTGCGCGGACCGCCCGAGGCCCGCGGCGAGGCGTTCGCCGGTCTCGTCCGCGATCTGGGGGTCGCCCGCGACGCCCTGGGATCTCCGCCTGAGGGGACTTCACCTGAGGGATCTTCACCTGAGGGGACTTCGCCCGGGGGCTCCTGACCCGTCCGCCGGACTCGGTTGGTCGAGGACCACGCCTTCCGAGAGCGTGCGCCCGCGCCTGCTGGACACCGTGCGTCACCGTCTGCCAGGGTCGCGGTGATCCTGGGTGTCCGCCTCGCAGGGAGTCGGGCCGGGACCACCCGCCGTCCGCAGCCGTTCGCCCGAGTCCAGGAGCAGTCATGTCCGCCGCCCGAGATCTCACCGGAACCGTCGTCGCGATCACCGGGGCCACCGCCGGCATCGGACGGGAGACCGCCCGCCAGCTGGTGGCGGAGGGGGCCAGGGTCGCGCTGGGCGGGCGGCGGCGGGAGCGACTGGACGAGCTGGTCGCCGAGCTCGGCGCCGGCAACGCGGTCGGGGTGGAGATGGACGTGCGTGAGCCCGCGGCCAACGCCCGCCTGGTCGCCGCGGCGGTCGACCGCTGGGGCCGGCTGGACTCCGTGGTCGCGAACGCCGGTATCGGCCACTACGGCGGGATCCTCGACCACACCGACGAGCAGCTGGCCGTGATGATGGACACCAACTACGCCGGTACGGTGTGGACGGTACGCGCGGCTCTGCCGCCGATGCTGGCCGCGGGCGGCGGGGACGTCGTGATCCTCTCCAGCGTGGCCGGGTTCCGCGGCGGTGCCGACGAGGCGGTCTACGCGGGGACCAAGCACGCCCAGGTGGGCCTGGCCGGAGCACTGGACCGCGAACTGCGCGAGAAGGGCGTGCGGGTCACCCTGATCTGCCCGGCCGGGACGTGGACGGAGTTCGCCGTCGGCAACGGGCGCACGCCGGACGACCCGCGTGCGGCGGACTGGCTGGAGGCGGGCGATGTCGCCGGGGCCGTCGTGGCGTCGCTGCGCCAGCCCCGCTCGATGCGTACCTCGATCTGGACGATGTGGAGCATGGGTCAGGGCAGCTGATCCGAGGCATGCCGGTGGCCCGCGTGGCCGTCCGCAGCGCACGGTGCCCGATGAACGACGAGGGCGGGGCGATCGCCGGCCGGTGACCGCCCCGCAGACCGTGACGCCTGTTCAGTGCCGTGGCCCCAGGTCTCCCCTCACGGATCAGCAGTGGCCGACGACGATCTGGGCGGCAACCGCGTTGGCGGGGACGTACCCGCTGGTGAACGGGTAGGCGGTTGAGGTGACGTAGAACCACTTGGCCGTGCCGAGCCGGGTGGCGCCCGTCGTCCAGCAGCGCATGTCGACGCGAGTGCCGCTGGGGATGGACCAGTACTGGGATCCCTGGCTCCACGTGCTCAGCCAGGGAGTCCAGGCCGTGGACATGTAGGGGCGGCAGGTCTGGGACGTGTTCCCCCAGCACGGTCCGGAGGTGGCGGCCTGCGCCGACGTCACCCCGGTTCCCACGGTGAGTGCCGTTGCGGCTGCCAGCGCAACCGCGACCTTCCTGACGGTGAACGACATCGAACTGCCCGTTGCGTACAAGCGCTGACTGGCAGCGCTCATGCCGCACTCTCGCCTTGCGGCGGGAGGCTCCCGGTCTGAGGAGCATCCGCTCGGCCGGGTTGACGCTTCACAGCCACCTGCGGGACAGGTCCCGTCTTGCGGTCGGCTCCACGTCCGTT
>DASTGO010000107.1:0-5665 GCA_035719045.1 Kineosporiaceae bacterium
CCACGGCGGGCGGGCCCGGGGCGGGCTGACCCGGAGCGGCCGGAACCCCAACGGGCGCAACGGGTCAGCGGCTGACCGTGGCCTCCCCTCGTGGTTGCCGGTGCCGGTCCGCCGGCTGCTGTCCGGCACCGGACGTTCCGGCGGGACGTTCGGCCGGGCGCTGACCGTCGCCGGGGTCGGGCTGGTGCTGGTGCTGGGAGCGGGGGCGGTCCGGTCGGCGCTGCAGCCGGCCCCGCCGCAGCCGAGCCGGATGGTGCTGCACATGGTCGACGCCGGCGGCGGCAACCGGGCGGGCACCCAGCTGACCCCGGGATCGGCGGTGACGGTGTACGTGTCCACCGGGCAGGTCCCGGTCCCGGACGAGATCGGCCGCCCGCTCAGCGCCGCCGTCCAGGTGTTGCGCGACCAGCTCCACCTGCAGGTGACGATCGGCTGGCACGGGCACCAGGCCGCCGACGGTGTGGTGATCGGGCAGAGCGTGCGGGGCGGGCGGGTGACGCAGGGCAGCAGGGTCACCCTCACCGCCGATCCCTGGTCCGCGGCCGGGAGCCCCACCGGCACACCGTCACCGACGGGCTCCCCACCCGGCACGCCGGCCCCCTCACCGGCGAATCCGGCCTGAGGCCCGGGGAGACAGGGATGTGCGCGGGTCCGGCGTCCACGCCCGCGGCGGTCACCCGGCATCCTGCGCCGGGCCGACAGCGCTGCGGCCGTCCGGCGGGACGGGCGGGATCGGGAGGGGAGGCCGACGTGGAGCACGGGCAGGCCTACCTGTTCCACGGGCGCCTGTTCCACGGGCGGGCCTACCTGTTCGACGCCGTCACCGGCACCGGGCGCCCGGAGATCGACGCGATGAACGCCCGGGTGGCGGCCTGCTACACGTGGGCGGAGGTCCACGGGATCGAGATCCTCGACGAGGTGATCGCCTGGCCCGGATCCGGCCGGGCAGCGGCGGACCTGCTCGCCGAGGTGCTGGAGCTGTGCCGCCGGGACGGGGCCGCCCTGCTCGTGCACTCCCCCGGCACGCTGCCGGCCGCCCTCCTGCCGGCGCTCCCGCTGCCTGGACGGTCGGATCCCGGGCGGCCGGATCCCGGCGGGACGAGGTCCCCCGCGGGACAGGTCCCGGTGCTGACGGTGACCGGTCCCGCCGCAGATCCGCCCCTGACCTGACCGCGCGCCGACCGAGGGTTCCAGGTGGCGGGCAGGCGGGTACGGGACCGGTGTGGTGGACCTCGAGGCCGCCGCCCGCCGGGCGGACCGGATCCAGCAGGGCCGCCCCGTGCTGGCGTTCCCGTTCGCGGTGATCAAGAAGTTCGGGGACGACCAGGCCGGGAACCTGGCCGCGCTGCTGGCCTACTACGCCTTCGTCTCGGTCTTCCCGCTCATGCTCAGCTTCGTCACCCTGCTGGGGATCGTCCTGCGCGGTGACCCACAGTTGCGGGACCGGCTGCTCAGCTCCGCCATGGTCGAGTTCCCGGTGATCGGCGAGCAGCTGCGGCTGCAGGAACTGCACGGCAGCTGGTGGACGGTGACGATCAGCCTGGCCATCAGCCTCTGGGGCGCGCAGGGCGTCGCGAATGCCGCTCAGTACGCCTTCAACACGCTGTGGAACGTGCCGTTCTCCAAGCGTCCGGGCTTCCTGCCCGCCACCGCGCGCAGTTTCGGGCTGCTGGCCGTGCTCGGGATCTCGATCCTGATCACCGGGCTGCTGTCCGGGATCGGCAGCTCGACCGGTGCCACCGGGATCCCGTTGCGGCTGCTGGCGTTCCTGGCCTCGACCCTGGTCAACGTCGGCCTGTTCGCCCTGGCGTTCCGGCTGGCCACCGCCCGTGAGGTGACCACCCGCGAGCTCATCCTGGGCGCCGTGCTGTCGGCGGTGCTGTGGCAACTGCTGCTCGCCTTCGGCAGCCTGCTGGTGGCCCGCCAACTGCGCAGCGCCCAGTCGCTGTACGGGGTGTTCGGCGTGCTGCTGGGCCTGCTCGGCTGGCTGCACCTGCAGGCGCTGATCACGCTGTACGCGGTCGAGGCCGATGTGGTGCGCAGCCGCGAGCTGTGGCCGCGCAGTGCCGTCCAGCCACCGCTGGCCCCCGCCGACCGCCGGGCCTACGCCGAGTACGTGCAGACCCAGCGCCGCCGGGAGCCACCGGAGCAGCGGGTGGAGGTCAACTTCCATCCGCCCGACCCCGAGCCCGAGCCCGACCCCACACCTGAGCCCGTACCTGAGCCCGAGCCCGACCCCGCACCTGAGCCCGGACCGGAGGCGGGTCCGCCGGTCCCGCCGCGGCACGGTGACCTTTCCTGAGCGAGCTCATTCCCGTCCGGGATCAGCTCATTCGGGGATCAGCTCATTCGGGGATCAGCCGGGCCTCATTCGGGGATCAGCCGGGCCCGGACCTCGGCGGGCAGCCCCTCACGCAGCAGCCGGCCCAGCCGCTCCGGCTGCAGGTACGCCTCCCACTGCTGCGCGGACCGCAGCCCTTCCGGCAGGTAGACCGACAGCGACGGCAGGACGGCGCCGGCCAGGGTCGCACCGGTCGCGGCCGTGGTGGCGATCCCCCAGCCGAGGGGTCCCAGCGGGGTGCAGCCGAAGAACTGGCTGAGCACCGGGGTCTGCACGACGCCGACCAGCGCCGCCGCCGACCCGATGCTCGCGGCGACCACCGTGGGGCTGGTCCGGCCCACCTGCAGGGTCTGCCCGAGCTGGGTGCCGACCAGGGAGGCCAGCGCGACGGTCCGGGCCCGTGGTCCGGTGCCGGTGAGCCGGGCCGCCACCCAGCCCGCCGTGGCGCCGAGGGTCGTGGTCGCCGCACGCAGGGCGACCTCGCTGGTCAGGGCGGTCCCGAGCGAACTCTCCGGCCCCTCGGTGAGCAGGTCCGTCGCCGTGGTCCCGGTCGGGCGCCGCAGGGCGATCGCCAACGCCGGGGCCAGGTCGGTGAGCAGGTTGACCAGCAGCAGCTGGCGGGCGGACAGCGGGGAGACTCCGGTCAGTCCCGCGCCGAGCACGGTGAAGCCGATCTCCCCGAGGTTGCCGCCGACCAGGATCGCCAGCCCTTCCCGGACCGACCGCCACATCGCCCGGCCCTCGACGAGCGCGGCGATGATCGTCTCCAGCCGGTCGTCGGTGACCACGAGATCGGCGGCGGCCCGGGCGGCCGGGGTGCCCCGCTGCCCCAGGGCGATCCCGACGTCCGCCAGCCGGATCGCCGGGGCGTCGTTGGCGCCGTCCCCGGTCATCGCGACGACCCGTCCGGCCCGCTGGAACGCCTTGACCACCCGGACCTTGTGCGCCGGGGTCCCCCGCGCCACCACGGCGATCTTCGGGACCAGCGCGGTCAGGGCGTCGTCGTCGAGGTCGTCGATCTCGCCGCCGGTGACCACCCGGTGCCCGTTGAGGATGCCGAGCTCGTCGGCGATGGCCTCCGCGGTGCGGGGGTGGTCCCCGGTGATCATGACGACCTGGGCCCCGGCCGCACGCAACTCCTCCAGGGACGTCTCCGCCGTGCCGCGCACCGGATCGGCCAGGGCGAGGAACCCGACGAAGGACAGCCCCGCCACGCTGTCGTCCCCGAACTCGACCTCCGCCCCATCGGGTTCCGCCGCGTCGACCTCCGGCGCGTCGACCTCCGGCGCAACGGTTTCCGCCGCACCGGGTTCCGGCGGCCGGGCACCCGAGGGACCGGGACCCGCCACCCCACCGGCGCCCGCACCGGCACCGGCCAGCGGCAGCGGCGGCCCGCCGGGAGGTCCCTCGGCCACGGCGAGCACCCGGAAACCGTTGCGGGTCAACCGGTCCAGCTCCTCGCGCAGTGCCCGGCGCTGGCGCGAGGTCAGCGGCTCGTCGGCGCCGGAGGCGGTCCGGCGGCCGGTACACCGGGCCAGCACGATCTCGGGGGCACCCTTGACGCTGAGCAGCAACCCGGGTGCGGATTCACCGGATCTCGGCCCGGAACCGTTGCTCGACAAGGGTTTCCCGAGGGTGGCGTGGTAGCCGCGGCTGGGCTCGAACGGCAGCTGCCCGCCCCGCGCCCACTCCGGGGCGCCGTACCGCTCGTCGATCCCCAGTTGACCCGCCCCGTCGCGGACCGCCCGGTCGGTCAGGTGCGGCAGCCGCCGGCCCGGGGGCGGGACGGGGGTCGCCCGCAGCCCGGCGGCCACGACGTCCCGCTGCCGGGCGGACAGTGCACCCACCGCCGCGGACGCCGTCCCGTCACTGATCCGGGCCAGCTGGATCCGGCCCTGGGTGAGCGTCCCGGTCTTGTCGAAGCAGAGCACGTCGACCCGGCCGAGCGCCTCGATGGTCCGGGCGTTGCGGACCAGCGCGGCCCGCCGGGACAGCCTCCGGGCGGCCGCCAGCTGCGCCGCGCCCACCAGGAACGGCAGCCCCTCCGGGACACTCGCCACCGCCAGCCCGACCCCGGTGCCGACGCTGGTGCGGATCGGCCGCCCGCGCAGCAGCCCGGCCGCGATCACCGCCGCCCCCGAGCCCAGGGCGATCGGCAGCGTGGTGTGGGTGATCTGCGCCAGCCGCGTCTCCACCCCGGACGCCGGGGGCGCCTGCAGGGAGGTGGCCATACTGCGCCCGGCCTCGGTGCCCGCACCGGTGGCGACCACCACCGCCGTGCCCCGCCCGCCCGCCACCGTGGTGCCCTCGTAGACCATGCTGGTCCGGTCGGCGACGGCGGAGGCCACCACGGGCGCGACCGACTTCGCCACCGGGAACGACTCGCCGGTCAGCGACGACTCGTCCAGTTCCAGTTCGGCGGCGGACAGCAGCCGGGCGTCGGCCGGGACCACGTCCCCGGGCACCAGACTGACCACGTCGCCGGGAACGAGCTGGTCGGCGGGCAGCCGGACCAGCCCCCCGTCCCGGCGCACGCTGGCGACCACGGCGGAACGGGCCAGCAGGTCGGCGACGGCACGGTCGGTCAGGGTGCGCTGCACCGCCCCGACCACGGCCCCGAAGGCACTCGCCCCGGCCACCACCCCGGCGTCCACCACCGACCCGATCGCCGCGGACAGCGCCGCACCACCGGCCAGGATCGGGGTCAGCGGGTTGGCCAGCTCCTCGGCGAAGGACCGCAGCAGACCCGTCGGCTCCGGGTTGACCTGGCTGTCCGCCCGGCGGCGGGCCCGGGCCTGCCGGGTGGCCAGCCCCTCGGCCCCGGAGTCCAGCAGGGACAGCACCTTTCCCGCCGGCAGCAGATGCCACGGCACGGCCGACACCGGCGGGGAGATCGGCCGCCGGGTCAGCTCCGAGGCCTCCCAGGCGCCCTGGACCAGGGACAGTGCGGCCGCGACGTCCACCGCCAGCGCGGCCCGCCGGGACGCACCCGTCCCCGGCCGGGTGGCGGCGCTGACGGATCCGACGGCGGTCCCGGCCTCGGCCAGCAGCACCCCCCGGCGACTGACCGTGCGCGCCGCGTCGACGGCGTCGATGAGCAGCGCCGCGGACTCCAGATCGTCCCCGACCAGGACATGCGCCCCCCAGGGCACCAGACCGTCCGGACCGTCGACGCCGACCCCGCAGTCGGCGCTGGCCAGGGCCTGCGGCTGCCGGGACACCAGCAGGACCACCCGGCCCTCGGCCTGCAGCTGCCGGACCGTGCCGACCAGGGCGCCGTCCCCCGGCAGCGACCGGGCGGACACCTGCCGTCCGGGCGGCGGC
>DASTGO010000108.1:0-23289 GCA_035719045.1 Kineosporiaceae bacterium
GGGCGGGCGCGTGCTGTGGGCGGCGGGTGCGGGCTGTCGGCCGGACCGGGTGGACAGCCCGCCCGCCGCGCTCACTCTCACCGAGGCCGAAGCCCGGTTGCTGCGCGGGCAGGGCGTCGACGCGGTCAGCCTGCTCCGCCATCCGGTGATCGCGCCGCCGCCGCTGCCGGACCGCGGTCACGACGGGGGCCGCCCCCGGGTGGCCGTCCTGGTCGACGGGCTGCACGCCGCGCTGCTGCCGGACGCCGTCGAGGCGGTCCTCGCGGCGTTCACCGGGCCTGCCGGTCCGCCCGTCCTGGACCTGCTGCCGCAACTGCCGGTCGTCCTGGGCGGTCGGACCGCCGGGGCCGCCCATCCCTGGCAGCGCAGCCGGATCCTGCGCCGCGCCGACCTGGTGCTCGCCCTCGGGGTCTGTCCCGCGCTCGACCTGGGGCTGGCGGAGGCGGCCGGGTACGGGGTGCCCGGTCTGCGCCTGCAGTTGCGGCCGGTGGACGGCCCGCAGGCGGTGCCCGCCGGGCTGCCGCTGCCGGACGGGAAGGGGCCGGTGGCCGACCGGCTGGCGTCCGTCCTGGCGGCCACGCTGCGGACCTGCGTCGTCGACGAACCGGCCGCGGACGAACCGGCCCTCGACGAACCGGCCCACGACGGATTCGCCGCCCCCGACGGGTCGGCAGGGCGGGGGGCCGGCCAGGTGGTCAGCCCGCCGGGAGCGCTGCGGGACTGGCTGCGCCGGGTCGCCACCCCCGCCCCCCACTCCCCGTCCGGCACCGGAACGCCCGCCGAATCGACCGGCCCACCAGCCCCGGCAACGGATCCGGCCACCCCACCGGCCGCTCACCCGACCGACCACTGACCCTGCCACCGCTGGAGGACGGTTTCCCCATGGCTCGCCGCTCGCTGCCCCGCCGGGTCGCCGGACGGATCAAGCGCCGCCTGCGCCGGATGCAGGCCGCCCGCCGCACCCCGGCCCGCCCGGCGACCAGCGGTGGGACCACCACCGGCGCACCCGCCTCGGCCGGCCGCCCCCCGGAGCACCTGCTCCCGGCGGGTGCCCAGGTGTACGGGGGACTGGTCGGGCAGAGCCTGCACCTGGCGGGGATCCGGACCGGCCGGGTCGCGCCCGCGGTGTCCGTGGTGCTGCCGCCGCTGGACCCGGCGAAGATCTTCGCGGGAGTGGCCACCGCCCTGGAGTTCGGCAGCCGGCTGGCTCTGGCCCTGAACCGTCCGCTGCGGGTGGTGCCCTTCGCCGCGGACCCCGCCGAGCCCCTGCAGGAGGCGGTCACCGCCTTCCTGGCGAAGTCCGGGGGTGAGCGGCCACAGGTCCTGGTGGTCCCGCAGCCGATGCTGGCGCACACCACGGTCAGCGCCGACGACATCTGGGTGGTCACCTACTGGACCACGGCCCATGCCGCGGACGTCGCCCGGCGACTCGGAGTCCTCGACCCGGCCCGGGTGGTGTACCTGGTGCAGGACTACGAGCCGGGCTTCCACGCCTGGTCGCTGCCGCATGCGCTGACCCGGGCCACGTACCACGCAGGCTTCCACCACGTGGTGAACTCCCGGTCCCTGGCCCGCTACCTGGCCGACCGCGAGGGCGAGGCCGCCGACCAGGGCCTGGTCCTGGCCCCCCACCTCGACCTCGACCGGCTGGAGCGGGTGGCGCAGCAGCGCCGCCACGACAGCAGGGTCCGGGTGTTCTTCTACGGGCGGCCGGGCAAGCCGCGCAATCTCTACCCGCTCGGAGTCGCCGCGCTGCGGGCCGCCGCGGGACGGCTGGCCGCCGACGGGATCGGCTGGCGGGCGGTCAGCGCCGGGGAGCAGCACCCCGACATCAGCCTGCCCGGCGGGGGCGTGGTGCCCAGCCTCGGCACCCTGGACTGGGACGGGTACTACGACCTGCTCGCCCGCACCGACGTCGGGCTCACCCTGATGCTGAGCCCACATCCGAGCCACCCGCCGCTGGAGGTCGCGGTGTCCGGCGGGCTGGCGGTGACCAACGACCTGGACGGGGTCCGCAGCGGCTTCCACCCGGGGATCACCGCGGTGGCCGCCGACCCGGATGCGCTGGCCGACGCCCTGGTCGCCGCTGTGCGCCAGGTCGCCGGGGACGGTCCGGGCAGCTTCGCCCCGCCGGTGCCGGGCCTGCTCGGGGACCCGCTGGACGAGGTGATCGCCACCCTGGTGACGCGGCTGCCGTGACCCGCCGAGGGCGCCACGCCGGGACTGATCAGGCACCGGACGGGGTGCAGTAGCCTCAGGGCCCATGCGCGGCATCATCCTGGCCGGGGGCTCGGGAACCCGGCTCTACCCGATCACCAAGGGCATCAGCAAGCAGCTCATGCCGGTGTACGACAAGCCGATGATCTACTACCCACTGTCGACGCTCATGATGGCCGGCATCCGGGAGATCCTCATCATCACCACCCCCGAGGACTCCCCCCAGTTCCAGCGGCTGCTCGGGGACGGCGCCGAGCTGGGCATGCGCCTGGAGTACGCGGTGCAGCCGCGGCCGGAGGGCCTGGCCCAGGCGTTCCTCATCGGGGCGGACTTCGTCGGCGACGAGCGGGTGGCGCTGGCCCTGGGCGACAACATCTTCTACGGCACCGGGCTGGGCACCGCCCTGAAGCGGCTCAACGAGGTCGACGGCGGACAGGTCTTCGCCTATCACGTGTCGAACCCGCAGGCCTACGGCGTGGTGGAGTTCGACCTGGACGGCCGGGTGCTGTCGATCGAGGAGAAGCCGGAGAAGCCGAAGAGCAACTACGCGGTCCCCGGCCTGTACTTCTACGACAACGACGTGCTGCGGATCGCCCGCGAGATCACCCCCAGCGCCCGCGGCGAGCTCGAGATCACCGCGGTCAACGACGCCTACCTGCAGGCGGGCCGGCTCGGGGTGACGGTCATGGAGCGGGGCACGGCCTGGCTGGACACCGGCACCTTCGACTCGATGATGGACGCCGCCCAGTTCGTCCAGGTGGTCGAGGCCCGGCAGGGCTACAAGATCGGCTGCGTCGAGGAGGTCGCCTGGCGGGAGGGCTGGATCGACGACGACCAACTGCTCGCCCTGGCGGACCCGCTGCGCAAGAGCGGTTACGGGACGTACCTGCTCAACCTGCTGGAGTCCGACTCCCACTGACTGGAGTCGGCTCAGGCGCCCGAGGTCGAGCGGTCGATCGCACCCTCGAACCGGCCCATGAGCCGCTGCCAGACCCGGTGTACCGCCCGGCGCGGCGTCGGGGCCAGCATCGCCGCCAGCTCCTCGGGGTCCAGCGCCCCGGCACCCTGCGGGGGCAGGGTGACCAGCTGGGCGGTCGCGTAGTCGCGGCGCAGCTGGCCGAGCCGCTCCCGCAGATGCTCGGCGTACGGGACGTCCGGATGCCGCCGGGCCCACTCCCCCGGATCCAGGACGTGGTCCGCCGCCAGCCCGGCCCGGCGGACCGGCGCGAAGTGCGGGGTGTCCAGCACCAGCACGGGCCGGATCTCCAGCCGCCCGGCGAGCTCCTGCAGCACCGCCACCGTCCCGGCCACGGCCGCCGCATCCGGGGCCCCCGGCTGCAGCACGACCACGGCCGGCCAGGTCCAGGACCTCGCCCCGGCCCCCCGGCCCGCCCTCAGCCCCGGCGGGGGGACGGCGAGCCGGTCCATCGTCCGCCCCAGCGCCGGGCCAGCCTTACCGCGCAACGACTCCGGCAGCACCTTCTCGAGGACGGCACGCAGGTTCACCGCCGGCTCCCTTCCACGGCGGCCGGCCCGAGCAGGGCCTCCACCGCCGCCATCGCCTGGCCCGCACCGTTGGGCCGGGCATGGTCCCGGCAGGCCGCGGCCAGATCGGCCCGGCGCACCGGGTCGGCCAGCGCGGACACCACCCGGTCGACCTGCGGCGGGGTGACCTGCGGCAGGCAGAGCCCCACCCCGGCCTCCTCCGCCCAGCGGGCCCGGCCCTCCTGGTCGTCCATCGCGGTCGAGGTGTTCGGCACGAAGGCGGTCGGGACGCCGAACTGCACCAGCTCGTGGAAGGCGTTGTACCCCGACGCCGCGACGGCGAGGTCGACCGCCCGGAAGTACCGGCTCACCGGGTACACCGACACCCCCCGGACCCGGTCACCGAACCGGGCCAGGTCGTCGGCGATCATCGGCCGGGTCAGCACCACCTGCAGGTCCGGGACGTCGAGCAGCCGGCTGACCAGCAGTCCGAGGTCGGAGCTGATGTCGTTGATGTTGCCCGCCCCCAGGGTGAGCAAGGCGGTCGGCCGGTCCGGGTCCACCCCGAGCACCGCGGCCGCCTCCTCCCGGGTCGACTGCTCGTCGGCGTCCAGCAGCGTGACCGGGCCGACCCGCAGGGCGTCCGCGCGGGTCGCGGTGGCGCCGCGGTCGGCGGACCCGGCCAGCTCACCGGGCTCGACGATCAGGTCGAACCGGTCCGACCGGCGCAGCTGGCGCGACCCGAGCGCCGGGCGCCACATCCCCCGCCGGGACCAGATCAGCCGGATCCCGCCCACCGTGGCCGCGGCGTCCAGCACCCCGTCGTAGGGGAAGGTCCCGTCGAAGATCAGCGCCTGCGGACGCTCCCGTGCCAGCAGGGCGGTCATCCGGCGCTCCAGCAGCACGTTCCACCGCCGGGGACCGATCCCGAGATCACCGCGGGACGGGATGTACTCCCAGCTGAAACCCTCGTCACCGACCACCGGGACGGCCTGGGACATCGACGCGAACAGCGGCCGGACCAGGTCTCCCCGCCGCCGGGCCATCGCCATCAACCGGGTCAGATGCCCCATCCCGGCGCCGTTGGAGGAGACGAACAGGACAGGACAGCCGTCCGGGCCGCCGCCGGTGGCGCCGTCCGGAGAGGCGGGATCGCCGAGCACCGGCACAGTCTAGGAGCCGTGGGGACGCCACCCGGACGCTCCTGCGCCCGTTCCGACGACCGCCCGGACCAGGGCTGCACGGGATATGCTCCCCGAGGTCCTGACCCATGTCACCGACCGCTGGACGGAACCGCTTCGGGGTGAGTGCACTGGAACGTCGGGGGAACGCAGACGAGGGCATCCCGGGGCGTGTGGGACCACCGGTGGACGACGGTTCGCCCGACACCTCCGTACCATCCCGCCCGATGCGGGGCCGGCGGGTCCGCGACGGCCGTGCCCCCGGAACACCATCCGCTCCCGGCAGCGCCACCGCCACCTCCACCGATCACCAGGACGAACCGATCATGCCCACGATGTCCGACTCGTCCGCCGGAGAACAGGAGCCGTCCGGCGACAGTCCGACGACGGCCCGCGATTCCGCGGGTCCCGTCCGCCTGACCACCCGGGACCGGTTCCCGATCATGGCGATGATCGTCCTGATCATGGCCTGCGGCACGATGCTGGGCATCGAGTTCAAGGTCCTCAGCCCGATCGATGAGCTTCCGCACTTCGACTACGTGGCCCGACTGGTCGACAGTCATCGCATCCCCGGCCGCAACGAGGGGCTGAGCCTGTCCGGCGAGCGCACGCTGGCCTGTTACGGCAGCCGGGAGGGAACGCCCCCCGACCTGCCCTGTGACGCTCCGCGCTCGGTGTACCGCCGCTGGCACAGCCCCCCGAACACCGCCGGTGGCTACCCCCCGGTGTTCTACTTCCCCGTCGCGGCAGTGGCCGCTGCCACGAAGGGGCCCGCCGGGAACCTGTTCCTCGGCGCCCGGCTGGCGGCAACCCTCTGGCTGGCCCTCGGGGCGGTGGCCGGCTACCTGCTGAGCCGGACGGCCGGAGCGGGACGCGTGACCGCCTTCGGTGTGGCCGTCGGGGCCGCGCTCTCCCCGATCATGCTGTTCCAGGGAGCGACCGTGAACCCGGACGCGGCGTCCATGCTCTGCGGCGCCGGGGCGGTGCTGGCGTGGCTGCGGTGGCGGAACCGGACCGGCTGGTGGCCGTGGCTCGGTCTGTCGGTGGTACTCGGGGCCACCACCCTGGTCAAGGCCAACCTGTTGCCGATCCCGGTCGCGATCGCCGCGGCGGAGCTCACCCTCGCGGCCTATGCGGCGGGCCCCCGCATGCTGCTGTCCTGGCGGACCTGGACGCCGGTCACGAGCACCGGCCGCACGCTGTGGGCGAGCGGGGCGGGGGCCGCGATCGGCGGACTGTGGTCAGTGGTCTTCCTGGTGGTGCTTCCCCCGGCCCAGGACATCACCCTCCCGGCGATCTACGGCAATCAGCCCTGGAAGTGGCATGACGCCCTGATCTCGCTGCTGTCGACGTACAACCCGCTCAGCGCGGGCGGTTCCTTCCTGAAGGTGCTCAACGGTGCGCCGCTGACCGTGCTCACGGCGGTCCTGGGCGTGCTCGCCCTGAGCGGGGCCGCCTTGGGGGCGCTGCTCGGCCGCGACCGGGACCGGGTGCCCCCGCAGGTGACCGGGGACGGCGTCGTTGTCGAGCCCGCCCGGGCGATCAGTGTCGCCGCACTGTGGTCCCTGCTCCTGGCTGCCCCGGTCACCTACGCCGAGGTGGCGGCGACGGGACACTTCTTCGTCTACCCGGCCCGGTACAGCCTGTGGACGGTCCCGATCGGGCTGGCCGCCGCGGTCGGCCTGACCGGACGACGCGGCGCGCAGCTGATCGGCGCCATCGGCCTGTTGATCGCCGCCTGGACCACGGTCAAGCTGATCGGAGGGCTGCCCCTGTGACCCGTCCCCTTCCGCCCGATGACCGGGCCGACGGCACCGGTGGCCGGATGTCCATTCCCCTGTGGCTCTGGCTGGTGGTCAGCTGCCTGGTCGGCGTGGCGACCGCCCTGGCCGTCCTGCACCTGGCCGGAGCCGCGCGCCATCTGCCGGGCTGACACCGCCGGGTTGACGGCTTCGGCGATCCCCTGCCGGTTCCGAATCCTCTGCCGGCCTGACGGCTTCCGGATCCGCGACCGGGATCAGCCGGTCAGGCAGGGGCGCAGGCCGCGTCCAGGCTGACGTCCACCCCGGATGCCGTGGGGGTGGACGAACCGGCTTCGGAGGGTTTGGCCGTCCTGCCGCCCGCCCCGGTGCCCGCAGCAGGTTCGGCCTTGGTGGTGGGCCTGACGGAACCGCGGGGCGACGGTGCGGCCGTTGCGGTGGTGGCCGGCGACAATACCGGGCGCCCGGCCAGCGCGGCGGCCACCCGGTCCCGGATCAGCCGGTAGTCCGGGTAGGCGGGCTGGATCAGCGGGGGGACGAACTGCACGCTGGTCACCCGTTGCCCGCGCGCCTTGGTCGCGAGGTCGATGAAGGTGGCCAGGTCCCCGGACGGGATGTCGGTGCTGACGACGTTCCTGCCCGCGGCGGCGATCGACTGGAACCGGGCGAGCACGGTGGCCGGGTCCAACTGGTGCAGCATCGCGTCCATCACGCAGCGCTGCCGGGACATCCGGGCGTAGTCGTCGGCGCCGTGCCGGGACCGGGCGAACCACAGCGCGTGGTAGCCGTCGAGGGTCTGGGCGCCGGGCTCGAGGTAGCCGGACACCTTCGAGGTCCCGCCACCGATCGGCACCCTGGCGCCGACCGTGATCCGGACCCCGCCCATCGCGTCGACGAGCTGGGCGAACCCCTTCAGGTCGATGAGCACGTAGTAGTTCACGGTCAGCCCGGTGATCCCCTGCACGGCCTGTTTCATCGCCTCCGCGCCGGGATCGCGGGCGCCGGGGAACAGCGAGGCGTGCTGCTGCCCCCACGTGTACACGCCGTTCAGCAGGCAGTTGTCCCCGCAGGCGAAGCCCTTCGGCATCGCCTTCGCCGCCGCAGAGCCCGGGGCGAACGGGACTTCTTCGAGATTGCGCGGCAGGCTGAACAGGACGGTGGCACCGGTGCCGGCGTCGATGCTGACCAGGGTGATGCTGTCCGGACGGGTGCCGACCCGGTCCGGCCCGGCGTCCCCTCCGAGCAGCAGCACGTTGAGCCGCCCGTCCACCACGTTCGAGCTGTGCGTTCCCGCGAACACTCCGGTGATGAGGTCCGCCGCCGCCCACATCCGTTGCGACACCGCGACCAGGGACCCGCTGCCCACCAGGACGAGCAGCGCCAGCAGCGCGGCCAGCCTGCCACGGACCCTGCGCGGCAGCAGGTCCGGGCGTCCGAGCCGCCATGCATCGACCAGCAGGACCATCAGGGCCAGTGCGGCGACGACACCGGCCACCCCGGCGAGGACCAGCACCGGCGGTGAGGTGGCCAGGGCGAGTACCAGCCGCCGGGCGACCAGCCAGAGCAGCCCGAGCAGCACGAGGAAGGCCAGGAAACCCGCCCAGATCCGCAGCACGAACCTGCCCAGCCGCCGGTTGCCCACCGCGAGCTCGGCACTGCCCGGCGCGAGGAACTGCACCAGGAGCAGGGTGACCGCGCGCCGGACCCGCTGGTTCGGGTCCAGTGACCGGGCATCGGGCGGGTTGCGGCGGCCGGCACGACCGCGCGCCTCCCGGAACTCGTCCCCGGCCACCGACCCGGTGAGGGCCTCGCGGCCCTCGGCGGCCAGGCCCGGGGCCGCGGAACCGGCTCCCCTGCCGTCCGGGTCCGTCCCGTCGTCCTCTCCTGGGATGAACAGCTCCCCGGTCGCCCGCGGACCCGCGGCATCGGGCACCAGCCGCAGCCGGTCCGCCGACCTCGTCGATCCTGGCCGCAGCCCCTTTGCCGGGCGCGAGGACCGGCGCTCGGGCGGCTGCGGCGGGGCCTGCCGGGACACCCCGCCAGTATCGCGGAGCACCCCGGGCCGCCCCGGCTCAGCGAGCCTCCGGCGCGTCGTGCTCGGCGGGCCCTTCCTGTCGGCCGTCCCCCTGGCAACGGGCGCAGGCCGGCGACGGGCCACGCACCCGCGACCGGCCACGGATCCTGGGCGCAGGTCGTAGGCTCCCTCCGATCGGCGGCTGCCTGCCGGACGGGACCACGCCCCGCGGACAAGGCCGCACCCGGTCCACGGCGGAGAGGGAGGGGCGGCGTGACCAGCGAGTCCACGGTGCTGGGGACGGGCACGGGGACCGGTCCCGGTGACCGGGAGCACGGGAGCGCGACGGGCCCCGCCGTCCCCGGACCGGTGCCCGGCGCGCCACCTCCCCGGTGGCGCTTCCCGCACCCGCGCCGCCGGGACGCCCTGCCGATCGTGCTGCTGATGGCGATCGTCATGCTCTCCGGCGTCCTGTTGATGCGGCACAACATGACGTTCAGCCGGACCGACGAGCTGGAGCACTTCGACTACGTGACCAGCCTGGTCGACCGGCACATGATCCCGCGCAAGGGCGACCTCTACACGCAGCAGGCGATCCGCGCCCAGGCCTGCTACCGCTACCAGATCACCTCCGCGCCGCTGCCCGCCTGCGACGCCCCGGTCCTGGACCCGCACGACTTCGGCAACTCCGGGGTGACCTCGGCCGGCGGCTACCCGCCCGTCTACTACACGGCCACCACCCTGGTCGCCGTACCGCTGCAGGCCCTGTTCGGGTTCAACTCCCTGTACGTCCCGGCGCGGCTGGCCTCCCTGCTGTGGCTGGCCCTCGGCAGTGTCGCGACCTACCTGCTGGTCCGGTCCCTGCGGGCGGGGCGGTGGACGGCGTGCGCGGTCGCCCTGGTGGCAACGCTCGGGCCGTACATGATGTCCCAGGGCACCACGGTCAACCCTGACTCACTGTCCCTGCTCGCCGGCTCGGGGACCGCGCTGGCCTGGCTGCACTGGCGGGGTGATCCCCGGCTGCGGGCGGTGCTCGGGCTCGGGTTCACGCTGGCCGTGGTCGCCCTGGTCAAACCCAACTTCATGGCCGTCCCGGTAGCCGTCGTCACCGCCGAACTCGCGCTCACCCTGGAGTCCGGCCGGCGGGGGCTGCTCCGGCGGCGGACCTGGTCGCTGGGCGCACCGTTCGGACGGGTCCTGATGTCCGGTGCGCTGGGGGCCGGTCTGGGGGCGCTGTGGATGCTCGCCTTCATGGTGCTGGACCGCCCCGGGCTGACGGTGAATCCCGCCACCGAGAAGATGGGGGCCCGGCCCTGGAGCACCGACCTGGCCCTGCGCTGGACCCCGGGCAGCTACTCCCCGCTCGGCGGGGACCCCTTCTTCGTGCACGTGCTCGACCACGGGATCCTGATCTGGTTCATGAGCCTGGTGAACCTGCTCGTCGTGGCCGGAGCCGTGGGGGCCGCACTGCTGTCCCGCCGACGCCAGGTGACCGCGTGGCAGGTGGGCTCCGCGGGCGCGGCCGCCGTCGAGCCCGGACGGGCCGTCGGCTACCTCGCCGCGGCGTCACTGCTGTGGGCGGCGCCGATGATGTACGCGATCATGGCGGCCGGGCACCGGTTCATCCCGTACCCGAACCGGTACTCCCTGTTCATCGTCCCGCTCGGGCTGGCGGCCCTGGCCGGGTTCGCGGGCCGGGCCCGGCTGCGGTGGTTCCTGCCGCTGGCGGGGGTCGCCGTCCTCTCCTACTGGTGGTATCTGGGGGTGCGATGAGTGAGCGCAGCGAGCGAACCGACAGGCCCGGCGTGGGCACATCAGGTCGCTCCGGGGACGGCGATCGCCACCGGATCCGGCTCGCGTGGCTGCTGCTGGCCGCACTGGCGCTGGCCGGGTTGCTCGCCTGCGCGCTGCTGGCCCGGCACGTCATCAAGGTCCCGCACGGCTATCCGCGGTCCGCGGCCGCTGCCCCGGCGGCCCCGTCCCCGGCGGGGGCGCCGGCACGCTGAGTCATGACCGGACCGGCAGCCGGGTCAGGGCGACCGCTGCGATCCGGGCGGCCCGCTCAGCCGACCGGCTGCGCGAGGGCCCTCCGGCGCGCCGACCTGGCCCGGGTCAGCCAGGCCGCGAGCAACAGCGGCACTGCCGCCGAGGACACGACGTAGGCGATCTCCAGCCGCAGCAAGGAGGCGAGCGGCAGCAGGCAGCCTGCGACGAACAGGACGCCGCCGACCGCCCAGCAGGCGGCGACGACCCGGTGTCCGCCGAGCGCCAGCACGGCCGACTGCAGCAGCGCGGCGAGCACGAAGAGCACGCTCGACAGCCCCAGCACGACCAGGTCCACCCGCCCGATCGAATCGCTGCGACCCAGCAGCAGGGACACGAAGATCGGGCCGATCGCGGCGAACCCGACCAGGGCGAGCGTGCCGAGCGCCCCGACGATTCCGATCATCTGCTTCAGGGCCAGGCCGTAGGCACCGTGGTCGTCGCTCTCCACGGCGCTGACCAGGCGGGGCAGCAGCGAGGCCTGGAGTGCGGACACGAACAGCAGCGGGATCCGGACCAGCACGAAGGCGGCCAGGAACCGCCCGGCCTCGCCCTCGTCCTGGGAGCCGAGCAACTGCAGGACGACCGGCCCGGCGTTCGCGACCGCCTGCGTCACCACGGAGGCGCACACCAGCCAGCCCAGGTTCGAGGTCACCTCGGCCCAGGACCCTGGATGCGGGGTTCCGCCGGTCCGCGGGAGGGCGAGCAGCCCGACCAGCTGCGGCACCAGCGCCGCGGCGGCGAGCACCAGGCCCAGCCGCCCCGCCGACGGCATCACCGCCAGGGCGAGCACCCCGGCACCGACCACCCGCAGCAGTCCCTCCCCGGCGAGCACCCCGCCGTAGGCGCGGTACCGGCGGGTCCCGGCCAGGACGCCGCGCAGCACGAAGGAGGCGCCGGTGGCGACCAGGGTGGCGGCCAGCGCGGAGACCAGGGTCCGCTGGCCGCCCAGGATCCGTGAGGTCAGCGGGCCCTGGAGGGCGAACAGGACGAGTACGACGAGGACGGCGGCCGCGGCACCGATGGTCGCCACCCGGGCGACGACGGGCGCGATGGCCTGCCCGTGGACCCGACGCTGGGCGACGGCCCGGGTGGCCTCCTGCTCCAGCGGGGTGAAGACCCCGGCCAGGGCGTAGACCAGGGACCACAGCGCGGCGACGGCGGAGAACTCGCCCTTGCTGACGCTGTGTGAGGCGAGCGACAGGAAGGCGTAGGAGGAGACCCCGAGCACCAGCAGACCGGCGGTGACGGCCAGCCCTCCCGCGACCGCTCCGCCGGAGGTCTCGCCCTGGGGCGGGGCCTCCACGGTGACCACGGGCACCGCTCCGGTCGGCTCAGGCACCGGTGCCCCGGCCCCCGGTAGCGGGTGTGACCGGTGGGGCGTCGGAGGGCGCAACGTCCCGTGCCGACAGCCGCTGCACCTCCAGTCGCAGCAGGGCCACCTCCTCGGCGAGCCGCTGCGTCTCATCCTCCAGATGACCGCTCTCCAGCGACAGCTGCATGCTGATCGCGGCCATCACGACGGCGGCGACCAGGAACAGGAAGTTCGCCGGGACCTCGAAGCCCAGCCGATGGGCCGTCCAGACCAGCAGCCCCGGGAAGATCGCGAGCACCAGGCTGGCGATCCCGACGGCCAGCCACAGCGCGGCGTACTTCTCCCGCAGTTGCCGGCGGCGCAACAGCTCCACGACGATGCCGAGCAGGATCAGCCCGAGGACGAGGGCCGCGGGATAGATGCCGGTCATGCCGGGACCTCCGGCATCGGGTAGCCGGAGACCGGCCGGGACCGGATCACGGCCAGCACCAGCACGAGCAGGGCCCGCAGCAGGTACACCGCGGCCTTGACCGGGGAGTGGCTGGGCTGCCCACCCGCGCGGACCCGCATCTCGACCGCGACCTCACGCACCTGCAGCTTCGCCTTCTGCGCGACGACCAGGGACTCGACCGTGTCGCCGAGGTATTCCGGCGGGTAGTACCGGGCGAACACCGGGACGGCCCGCGGGCCGCTGGCCCGGAAACCGGAGGTGACGTCGGACAGCCGGGACCGGCACAGCCGGGACAGCGACCAGGCCAGCAGCCGCATCGCCCAGCGCCGGGGTCCGCGGACGGTGTACGTGCCCGTGCCCGCGAACCGGGAACCGATCACCACGTCCGACTCGGCCAGCTGTTCCAGCAGGGGCTCCAGGTGACGCGGGTCGTGCTGACCGTCGGCGTCCACCTGGACCACTCCGTCGTAACCGTGCCGTTGCGCGTAGAGGAATCCCGCCCGCATCGCCCCGCCGACGCCGACGTTGAACGGCATGGTGACCACGGCGGCCCCGGCGGCCGCGGCCATGGCGGAGGTGGCGTCCGTGGACCCGTCGTCGACCACCAGCACATCCAGGTCGGGACGGATCTCGCGCAGTTCCGCGAGCACCCCCGAGATGACGTCCTGCTCGTTCCAGGCCGGAACGACGACCAGCACACGCTGTGGGCGACGGGGAACTGTCGCCGAAACCATCATGGCCGTGGAGTCTACTGTCGCGGGCCCGGCCCACTCCCCCGCCGCGAGGAGGGCACGGCGCCGGCCGTCTCCTCGGCGGCCAGATCCACCACCTCGGGAAGATCGGGGGAGCGCACCACGTCTGCCATGGTCAACGACCTCTCGGTCAGGTCGACGGTGCCCGTCGCGGACCCGCCGGGGCCGTACTCCCGGCCCGCCCGGCCGCCCCGGACCAGCACGGCGGCCAGGAGCAGGCTGCCCGACAGGTACAGCATCAGCAGCAGGTGGGCGGAGCCGGGCGGCGACCAGGTCCAGGACCCAGGCGACCAGGGGCCGGCCATCCCGGCCCCGTAGCGGTGGAGCACCCAGTAGTAGGTGAACACCGACCCTGCGGCCAGCGGCAGCACCGTCCAGCGGAGCAGGACCTGAGCCGTCCACCGGTCCCAGCGCCAGGTGGCCGCTCCCACGGCGCCGCACAGCAGGGGCAGGCCGCTCAGGTACGGCATGCTGTACCGGCCCTGCCACCAGTTGCCACCGAGCGCGTTGCGGAACACGGCCTCCAGCGTGACCGACAGCAACAGCCCGCCGACCAGGGCGAACGCCGGAACGAGACGGGCCCGGCCCCGGGCACCCAGGACGGCGAACAGCACCAGGACGCAGTTCACGCCGGCCCAGGCCTCCAGCGCCAGGTCCGGGCTCGGGGCGTCCAGCCAGCCCAGGACGCCGTACCCCTCGTGGATCCACAGCGGGATCCGGGCCAACGAGTCCAGCCAGGCCCCGGCCAGGGACTGGTGGCCCCGCACCGGGGTGGGCAGGTTCTGGTCGACGAAGACGTACCAGTACTGCTCATAAGCCGCGGCCCCGGCCAGCAGGACGGCGACCACCTGGGCGAGCCGGTCCCGGCGCAGCCGTCGCAGCGTCACCGCGACTGCCGTCCGTTCGGTCGTGAGCAGCACCGAGACCAGGATCAAGGCCAGCCACAGCACGGACAGCTGGCGGGTGAGCAGCATGGCGGACCCGCCCACCCCGAGCTTCACCAGCAGCCAGGACCGCCGCTGCGAGGCCACGGGGTCCGCCAGTCCCAGCAGGCAGGCCCACACCAGGACGGCGCCGCTGACCTCCCAGGCGCTGGGGTTCACCATCGCGGCGATCCCGGTGGCCATCGGGGTGACAGCGGCCGCCAGCCCGACGGCGGGCAGGACCGGCCGTCGCAACCGCAGCATCGTGGACGCGGCCGCCGCCAGCAGTCCGGCGCAGGTGAGCCCGCTGACCAGCCGCAGCCCGTAGATCCCCCGCGGGCCGGGATCGATCAGGGCGGGCCAGCCGACGGCCGCGTAGTAGGTCCACAGGTAGCGGGCGGAGGTGGAGGGGATGCGCGTCACGCTCCCGGACCAGCTTCGGTGGTAGCGGCGGGAACAGGCGTTGCCGGTGCTGGGGTGGCCGGCGGAGCACTGGGAGGCCCCCACCGCCCGGACGGTCCGGTCCGGGACGTCCACGACGAAGAACTCGGTGTCCCGGTACCGGTCGTCGGGGATCACGTTCCCCGTCCTGACCAGAGCGACTGCCCGGTAGACGTGGGAGGGCTCGTCCGGCCCGGCGCCGAGCGGAAGCCCGAAGGCCCAGGCCACCTCGATCAGCGCGAGGGCGGCGAAGACCAACATCCCGTACCACGGACGGTAGGCCGGTCCTGTCACAAACCCTCCATCACCGTACGTACTCAAGTGACTCCAGAGAGTACGCGATTATGGCAAGGAGGCCGGAACCCAACCGGCCGGACGCAGCCGCCCCGCCACCGGGAACCGATGACGGGGCAGCTGGAGGAACTCCGCAGCTGAAGGAACTCCGCGGCTGAAGGAACCCCGCGGTCAGCCCCTCAGCAGCTGCCGGGCCATCACGACCCGCTGGATCTGGTTGGTGCCCTCGTAGATCTGGGTGATCTTGGCGTCGCGCATGAACCGCTCCAGCGGGTAGTCCCTGGTGTAGCCGTACCCGCCGAGCAACTGGACCGCGTCCGTGGTGATCTGCATGGCCACGTCGGAGGCGAAGCACTTGGCGGCGGCACCGAAGAAGGTCAGGTCGGCGTCCTCCCGCTCACTCTTGGCGGCGGCGACGTAGACCATCTGCCGGGCCGCCTCCAGGGTCATCGCCATGTCCGCGAGCATGAACTGGATGCCCTGGAAGTCGGCGATCGCGCTGCCGAACTGCTTGCGCTCCTTGACGTAGTCGACAGCGTGGTCGAGGGCGGCCTGGGCGATGCCGACCGCCTGGGCACCGATGGTCACCCGGGTGTGGTCGAGGGTGCGCAGGGCGATCTTCAGGCCGTCCCCGACCTTGCCGACGACCCGGTCCCCGGGCACCGGGGTGTCGTCGAACAGCAACTCCCGGGTCGGGCTGCCCTTGATCCCGAGCTTGCGCTCCGGGGCGCCGAAACTGAACCCTGGGTCGGACTTCTCCACGACGAACGCCGTGACGTTGCGGCCGCGCGGGCCGTCGGGGTCGGTGACGGCGAGCACCGTGTAGAACTCACTGACCCCGGCGTTGGTGATCCAGGACTTCTGCCCGGACAGCCGCCAGCCGTCGCCGTCGGGGACCGCCCGGGTGCGCATGCTCGCGGTGTCGCTGCCGGCCTCCCGCTCGGACAGGCCGTAGGAGAACATGGCGTCGCCGCGGGCCACCGGGGGCAGGTACCGCTGCTTCAGTTCCTCGCTCGCGGCCAGCAGCAGGGGCAGGGTGCCGAGCTTGTTCACCGCCGGGATCAGGGAGCTGGAGGCGCAGGCCCGGGCCACCTCCTCAATGACGATCGCGGTGGCGAGGGCGTCCGCGCCGGCTCCGCCGTAGGTCTCCGGGATGTGCGGGGCATGGAAGTCACCGGCACGCAGCGCGTCGTAGGCGACCTGCGGGAACTGCCCGGTCTCGTCGACCTCGGCGGCCTGTGGGGCGACCTTGGCCTCACACAGGTCACGGACGGCCTCGCGCAGCGCCTCATGGTCCTCGCTGAGCGTGTAGTGGGGGAACCGGGACCGGGCGGCGTCTGCTGCGGACATGGCGGTCAGGCTAGTGGCGGGATCACAGCAGAGAGGGCGATCACCTGTGGTGCGGGTCACATGAACACGGAGCCGTCGAGGGGCCCGTCCGCCGCCTCCGCGGGCCGGGCGGACCTCCGTGAGCCCGGACGGTGCTGACCGGGCGATCCGACCCATCGTGACTACATTCGACGGGATGGGGCCTCGGGTAGGTGATCGCGGCCGGGTCGCCGGGCCCCGGGCGGTCGGTGTCGCGGTGGCGGCGGCCGGGGGGCTGGTGCTGTTCCTCGGGCTGGGCCGGCCGGCCTACTGGCTCGACGAGGCCACCACGGTGGTGCTGGTCCGGCGCGGCTGGCCCGCACTGGTCCGGGTGATCCTGCACACCGACGCACCGCTGGGTCCGTACTACCTGTTGATGAAGCCCTGGCTGGCGGTGTCGTCGGCGCAGTGGTGGGTCCGGCTGCCCAGCGCCCTCCCGATGGCCTTCGCGGCGGGGCTGGTCGCGGCCTGGGCAGCCCGCCGCTGCTCGACCGCGACGGGGATCGCGACCGGGGCGGCCATGGTCGTGCTGCCGTCCTTCACCCGGTACGGCCAGGAGGTGCGGCCCTACGGGCTGATGGTGCTCGCGGTGACGGCCTGCTGCCTGGCCTGGTGGCGGTGGCTGGAGTCCGGCGGGCAGGCGGACGCCGCCCGGTACGCCGTCTCCGTCGCGGTGCTGCCGCTGGTCCACCTGCTCGCCCTGACCGTGGTGGTGGCACAGGTAGCGGCCGCGGCACTGATCGGGTCCCGGCCCCAGGACGGCGACCCGGACCGCCGCCGGCGCGGACCGCGGACGGCGCTGCGGACCGCAGGACTGGCCGGGCTCGCGGTGCTGCCGGTGTCGCCGTTCCTGGTCCTGGCCCAGGCCCGCAGCGCCGGCATCGCCCACCCACTGCCGCTGACCGCCGGGAACTGGTGGACCACGTTCACCGGCATCTTCGGCGACCAGCCGGGGGCCGCGGCGGCGCCCGGTCACGGCGGTGGTCGCGGCCATCGGCCTGCCGGTGCTCGCACTGGCCGGGACGGGCTGCCCCGGCAGCGGGAGTACCGCACCGCCACCGGCCACGGGCAGGGCGATGCCAGGGCGGCGGTCGCCCTGCTGGACTCCCCCGGCCTGCGCCGTGATCCGGTGGTCGTGCTGCCGCCCCTGGCCCAACTGCTCGCCCTGGCCTACGACCCGCACCTGCGGGAGCGGATGCCACTGGCGCAGGACCCGGTCCCCACCGGGCGGATCGTCCTCGCCGACGTCACCACCGCCGAGGCAACCCGCCGGCTGTCCGCCGTGCCGCGGCTGGTGGTGCTGGAGCTCACCGGGAGCCCCGGGACCGCCTGCACCGCAGCGGCGTCCCGGCCCGGCCTGGCCGGCTACCGGGTCACCTCGACCACGGTGCTCCCCGGCTGGTGCCTGGCCGTGCTCGACCGCTGACCCGCGACCGGCCCCGGCGGAACGGGGCTGCCGGCATCCGCGGGATCGGGCGGGGCATCAGCCCGGGCACCGGACCTGGTGCGTCGCCGCTCGGGCGGCGCACCAGGTCGGGGCGAGGGCGGACGGTCCTGGGCGAGAGCGGTGCACCCGGTTCTGGGCCAGGGCGGACGGTCCTAGTCGGCCAGGGCCGGAACCACCTGCTCGGTGAACAGTTCGATCCCGGTGCGGTCGTAGGCCGCCTCCGGGAAGTACGTGATGGCGTACGACATCCCGACGGCCTGCAGCTCCTGCAGCCGTTGCGAGACCCGTTCCGGGGTACCGACCAGCGGGCCGTTGCGGAGCATCTCCACCGTCGGCTCCAGCCGCTCCTCAGGCAGCAGGGGCGCCATCCGGGCCCGGATCTCTCCCAGCCGGTGCTCGACCTCGGCCTCGTCGGCACCGATGATCACGTTGTAGTTGGCCGACCGGACGATCTCGTCGAAGTCCCGGCCGACGTCCCGGCAGTGGTCGGCGAGCACCTCGGACTTGTGCCGGAAGGCGTCCAGGGTCCCGTCGAAGTTCGTGTACGCGGCATACCGGGCGGCCAGCCGCAGGGTCTTCTTCTCCCCGCCACCGGCGATCCACAGCGGCAGCCCACCCGCCTGCAGCGGCCGGGGCTGGCAGATCGCCCCCTCCACCTGGTAGTGCTCCCCCGCGAAGGTCGCCACCCCCTCGGTCCACGCCTGCCGCATGATCTCCACGCCCTCGGCCAGCATCGCCAGCCGCTCCCCGGCGGGCGGGAAGCCGTAGCCGTAGGCGTTCCACTCATGCTCGTACCAGCCGGCCCCGATGCCCATCTCGGTCCGGCCGCCGGAGATCAGGTCCACCGTGGCGGCGACCTTCGCCAGGTACATCGGATGCCGGTAGCCCATGCAGGTGCACATCTGCCCGAGCCGGATCCGGGACGTGGCGGCGGCGAGGGCAGCCATCAGGGTCCAGGCCTCGTGAGTGGCCTCGGCCGTCGGCATGGGGACGGTATGGAAGTGGTCGTAGACCCAGACCGAGGTGAAGGGACCGGCCTCGGCGAGCCGGGCGATGTCGAGCATGGTCTGCCACTGCCGGGCCGGTTCGATCCCGACGAGATCGAGGCGCCATCCCTGGGGGACGAAGAGTCCAAAGCGCATGGGGCGACCCTACTGAGGTCTGTGGTCCATGCAACGGACCTCGGGGCCGACGCGGGACGAGCGACCACGTCCTGACCGCGAACCGACCCGTTACCCTCGGCACCGTGCGGATGACGGTGATGGGATGCGGCTACCTCGGAGCAGTCCATGCAGCGTGCATGGCCGACTTCGGGCACGAGGTGACCGGGGTCGACGTGGACGAGGGCAAGGTCAAGGACCTGTCCGCCGCCCGGGCGCCCTTCTTCGAGCCGGGTCTGCCCGAACTGCTGGAGCGGGCGATGTCCACCGGCCTGCTCCGCTTCACCACCGACGTGAGCGAGGTCTCCCGGCCCGCCGGTGACGACACGCCCACCGTCCACTTCGTCTGCGTGGGCACACCGCAGCGCAAGGGCGAGTACGCCGCCGACACCACCTACGTCGAGGCCGCGGTCGCCGCTCTCATCCCGCACCTGCGCCCCGGCGACCTGGTGGTCGGCAAGTCCACGGTCCCGGTCGGGACCGCCGCCTCGCTCGCCGAGCAGATCGAGGCCGCCGTCCCCGGCGCGATGCTGGCCTGGAACCCGGAGTTCCTGCGCGAGGGCCACGCCGTCGTCGACACCCAGCGCCCGGACCGCCTGGTCTACGGCCTGCCCGCCGACCCGCAGGCGGCCGCGACCGCGAAGGCCATGCTCGACCAGGTGTACGCCGACCCGCTGGCCGCCGGGGTGCCGCTGATCACCGCCGACTACGCCACCGCGGAACTGGTGAAGACCGCGGCGAACGCCTTCCTGGCCACCAAGATCTCGTTCATCAACGCGATGGCCGAGGTGTGCGAGGCGGCAGGCGCCGACGTCACCCTGCTGGCCCGGGCGATCGGCCACGACGAGCGGATCGGCGCGAAGTTCCTGGGCGCAGGGCTCGGCTTCGGTGGCGGCTGCCTGCCGAAGGACATCCGGGCGTTCATGGCCCGGGCCGGGGAGTTGGGCGCGGACCAGGCACTGACGTTCCTGCGCGAGGTCGACGCGATCAACATGCGACGCCGGTCCCGGATGGTCGACCTGGCCCGGGAAGTGCTCGGCGGGTCGTTCCTGGGCAAGAAGGTCGCCGTGCTCGGGGCCGCGTTCAAGCCCGACAGCGACGACATCCGCGACTCCCCCGCCCTCAACGTCGCCGCGCAGATCCGGCTGCAGGGCGCCGACGTCGTGGTCACCGATCCCGCGGCACTGGAGAACGCCCGCCGGGTCTGGCCGGAACTGTCGTACGCGACCAGCGCCGCCGAGGCCTGCGCGAAGGCCGACGTGGTGCTGCTGCTCACCGAGTGGCGGGAGTACCGCGACCTCGACCCGGCCGAGCTCGGCACCCTGGTCCGGTCCCGCCATGTGGTCGACGGCCGCAACGCCCTGGACCCGCAGGCCTGGCACGCCGCCGGCTGGACCTACCGCGCACTCGGCCGCCCCCGCGTCTGACCCCCTGCCGCGGCACCCGTCCCACGCCGAACCGAACCGAGCCGAACCACGCCGAACCGAACCGAGCCGAACCACGCCGAGCCGACGGCCGACGGGCGCGGGGCGCGGTGGCACACCGTGCCCGTTTTCCGGGAACGATGTGCCACCGTGCCCGCTGAGTCCGGGTGCAAGGTGCCAGGCAAGCGCCATATAGCACCCCGAGGGTGGAGATCTCCTCTCACCGATCGGCCCGCCCCGGCCCAGGTGCTGCTCCTGATCGCCCGCATACCGACACGACTCGTCCACAGCCAGCCGGTACGCCGACTTGTCCACAACCCGTTCAACTCCGTCCCCTGTCCCGGGCCCGACGTCTTCAGGATGAAGGCGTGGATCGTGGACAGCGGCAGCGAGCAGGTCACCTGATCGACCTGCATCGATTGAACGTGGGAACCGAGCGTGTGGCGACGCACCGGGAACTGGCCTCGGTCGGCGTCTCGACGTCGTCCATCAGCCGCAGGATCGCTCCGGGGGGGCCGATGGCAACGCCTTCACCCCGGAGTGGTCCTTCTCCACCGCGGGAGCCCGACTCTTCGTGAACGCCTGATCGCGGCCCTCGCCCTGGCCGGATCTGATGCCGTTCTCTCCGGTGCCGCCGCCCTGTACCTCTACGGCTTCCGGACCTGCCCGCTACCGACCGAGATTCTTGTCCTCATCCCTGCGTCCCGCCGACGACAGAGCCACGGCGCGACGATGTTGGAGCGGACCACCCGCCTTCCCTCGCCCGTGCTGCGTCACCGTCTGCCTGTCGCTCCCCTGGCCCGCGCCGTCGTCGACGCCTGCCGTCGGCTCGAGGACGTATCGCAGGCGCGGGAGATCGTGGCCGAGGCGATCCAGCAGCACGGCCTGTCCCTGTCCGAACTCGCCCACGAACTCCGTTCCGCTGCCCGGCAGCGCACCGCATCGCTACGGCGCGTCCTTGCCGAGATCCACGCAGGAGTCCGGTCCGCCGCCGAGGCCAGGGCACATGCCATCATGCAAGCCCGGGGCCTGCCCGAACCCTTGTGGAACGCCGAACTGCTCTCCCCGGACGGGGAGGTCATCGCCACGCCGGACGCTCTCTGGCTGGAATGGTTGGCGGCGTTGGAGATCAACTCACGACGCTGGCACCTGTTGCCCCGGGACTTCGAGTACACACAGAACAGGCAGGGGCTCCTCATCCGTCATGGAGTCATCGTCCTCCCGGTCACCCCCGCCCGGATTCTCGAGAACGAGGACGGCTTCATCGAGGACGTCTGGGGCCTGCTTCGCATCGCCCGCAACCGCCAGGTGCCGCTCGGACTGACCGCCCGTTCGCGCAGCAGCCGACCCCAACGAGGTTCCTGACCGCTGCTGGTTGCCCGCCCTGGCCGAAGCATCGGGCCGGGATCTGCTGATCAACGAACGGCCGGATCTCGACGCCCTATCGCCAGGTGGGTTGGTCAGGGGCCAGATCTCCGGCGTCGCTGACACAGCATCGGGCCTGACCCGCGCGGACATGTCCGCCGATCTCGAGCCCGTGGACGACACAGGATTCCCGCAGCAGGACCCTTGCCGCTCCGTCAGTTGCACCGGACGAGTTCGCACCCTTCAGCACTCCGCGTGACCGGGTGCCGGTGCGGATCGATCACCTGAGCGCTGACCGTCCGCACGCCGACGTCGAGTTCCCTCCCGAACCCCTTGCGGGGCAATGAATCCCGGGCGAGATCGTCCCGCGTCGACCGGCCACTCGCCCCCACACCGACCGGCCACTCGCCCCCACACCGACCGACCACTGTCTGCAGTCCCATCTCGGGAACACTGATTCATCGTCAGCCCGACCGCGCCCGGGGGGTCGGTCACCGCGCCCGGGGGTCGGTCACCGGGGTCGGGGGTCGGTCACCGGGCCCGGGGGTCGGTCACCGGGCCCGGGGGTCGGTCCGGGGTCAAGGCCCGGGTGCCGCGGGCTCAGGCGTGGCGCAGCCGGTGCACCTCGTCCAGCAGGGTGCGTGCCCGGGCGTCGAACGAGTGGTCCGTCGCGACCCGGCCCGCCAGTTCCCGGCGCCTGGCCGGTTCCGGGAAACCGTCCGGGACGGTGCGAACCAGGCGGACCAGTTCGTCGGGGTCCTCGAAGGTCCGCACCAGCCCGCCGAACAGTTCCTGCGTCCCCGGGATGTGGTCGCTGACGATCCGGGCCCCGCAGGCAGCGGCGTCGAACAGCCGGTTGGAGTAGAACCCTTCGGCGCGCATGTCGTCCCAGTGATCGTTGAGCACCACCCCGGCCGAGGCGTAGGCGGCGGCCAGTCGCTCGTTCGGGACGTGCCGGCCACGCACCCGGCCCGGTCCGAGGAAGCGGTCCCACCTGTCGCCGTAGATCGCCACGTCCACCCCGGCGGCCAGCAGATCGCGGACCACCGGACGGAACACGTTGCGGGAGTTGCCGACGAACAGCACCGCATCCCCGGTGTCCGGGGGCGCCGCATCCGGATGGAACCGTTCCGGGTCGGTGCACTGCAGCAGGGGCAGCACCTCGACCCCGGCTCGCACCCCGGCCCGCTGCGCCCAGACCGTCGACGCGGCGAACACCCGGTGCTGGGCACGCAACTCGTCGTCGGTGACGTCGCCCGGGTGGGAGATCACCCACATCAGCCGGACCACCCCGGGGCAGCCGTCATGGCCGTGCCCGTGCTGCCCATGCCCGAGGTGGTCCCCGGTCCGCTGTCCGGCGGGGCAGGGCCCGGGAGCCGCCTCCAGCCCGCGCAGCACCAGGACCACATCCTCCGGCTGGGTGGCGGGCAGTCCCATCGCCGGCCGGTGGTCGATCGCCGCCCGCTGGCCGAGCCGTTCCAGGGCGGCAGCCAGCGCCTGGGCGAAGTGCAGGTCTCCCCAGCGAACGGCATCCGGCCCCACGGGCAGCGCCGTCTTGATGGTCCAGCACAGCACCGGCCCGGAGACCTGAGCACGCGCACCAGCCCCGGCGACCCGCGCGGCCACCACATCCCCCGGCCCGGCAGCCT
>DASTGO010000109.1:0-2621 GCA_035719045.1 Kineosporiaceae bacterium
CGGCGGAACCACTCGTAGCCCGGCACCCACCGCGCCACCGCCGCCTGGAACTGCCGCGACACCCCCGCCAGGGTCTCCTCGACCGCCGCCGCCCGCACCGCAGGACTCTGCCCCGCCGGCCCGTCCAGCCGCTGCGCCAGCCCCGCCCAGGTCGCCTCACCGAACGGCCCCGCCGGATCGTTGACCAGCGACGACAACGCCGAACGAGTGGCCTCGCCCGCCGCCAGCTCCCGGACCTGGGCCAGGGCGAGCTGCTGCGCCGCCTCCCGCAGCCGCTGCGCCACCTCCGGGCCGGACTGCGCGCCCGCCAGCAGCTCCGCCGGAACCCCGGACTCCTGCGCCGGAACCCCCGGCCACGACACCGCCACCTGCCGCGCCGCATCGGCCAGACCCTCGGTCAACACCAGCAGCGACGGACGGTCCTGCGCCCGGCTGACCGTCGACTCCCGGCTGTCCTTGGCATCCAGCCGCTGCTGCCCCAACCCCAGCAGCCCGTCCGCCACCGCTGCGGACACCGGCCGTTCAGCCGCGGCCCCCGACTCGACAACGGCCCCCGACTCGGTGACGGCGTCCGTCACCTCACGCGGCCCGCCGGAGACCCAGTCCGCCAACCGGTTCTCCAGGTTGACGGCGGCCCGCAGCAGCGCGTCGGAGGCGGCCTGCAGCTGGCCGGGTGCCGCCGCCCGGACCCGGGACAGGGCCATGGTCAGTTCCCGGACCTCGGCCGCGGCCGACCCCGCGGGCGGAGCCTGCGTCTCGGCCTGACCCTGCCCCTGGGCCTGGGCCTCCTGCCGCGCACGGGCCTCCGCCTGGGACAACGCCCGCATGGCCCGGGCCTGGGCGAGGAGCGGCTCGCGCAGCGCCGCCAGCAACTGCGCCCACCCGGTCGCGGTGGACGTGGCGGCCCCGGCCACCGTCCGCGATCCCGCCGCTTCCCAGAACCGGACCAGATCCTGGCGGGCCGACTCGACCGTCGCCGGGGGCGCGCCCGCCAGGGTCTGGGCCAGGGCCCCGTTGATGACGACCTCCCGCACCGCGGGCAGCAGCCTGAGGATGGTGTCCACGCCCCAACCGCCCACGGCCAGGCGGTTCACCGCCGGGGCCAGGCCGGCGAAGACGGCCCGCACACTCTCCGGCAGAGCCCTGGCCGCTTCCTGGGACGCCCCCTGCGCCGGGACGGCAGCCGATGCCTGGGCCGCGGCCTGGGCGCTCTCCCACTGCACCATCTCCCGGACCACCTGGGCCCTGGCCCAGGTGTCGGGCTCGCGGCCGAAGCCCAGCAGAGACTCGTACAACGCCCCGGTCAAGGCGGTGGTCAGCGGCACCACCTGCCTCTGCTGAAGGTCGCTCAGCCGGGGCAGGTTCTCGTACATCAGGCCGGCCGTGGCCACATAGGCCTCGAAGGCACCGCCGGTGTCACGCGGAAGCCCGTCGAGCAGCAGACCGACCGACGTCCCGAGCCAGTCCGCAATCGACGACGGGACCGGCACGTTGACCCCGACATACGGGACCACCAGCGCCAACGGCAGCGCAGTACGCGGCCCGGGATCTGCCACCACTCCGCCGCGGACCCACGCGTTCCGGTCCGCCGCCGACCCCTGCGCCCCGGGACTTTGCGCAGCAGCCACAGCGGCCGCCTGCGCCCTGGCCGCAGGCGTCTGCCGGGGAACCGGCGCCGACGGATCGGCCGCCCAACGCCACAGCAGCCGCGCCGCCTCCTGGACGAAAACCCGGGTCTCGGCGACCGCCTCCGGCCGCGACTGCGGATCCGCCAGGTCCAAGGCACGCTGATGCCACAACGGCAACCGCTGGGACTCGCTGACCCCGGCCCGCCCGTAGGCCGCCAACTGGCGCTGCGCCGCCGCGATCGTCTGCGCCGGAGCACCGGCCAACACCCGGGGCACAGAACCCAGGAAAGACACCCACAACCCGTTCATCAGGCTCGACGCCCGCTGCGGGGCCAGCCCCGAGGCGGCCACCCTGGCCGCGAGCACATCCAGGCCGTTCAACGCATCGAACGCCTCGGACAACGCCGCCGCCCGCTGCTCCTGCGCAGGAGCTGCCACATCGGGCAGGAACGGGTCACGGACGCGCTCACGACCCTGGGCGACCAAATGCTCGAACAACGCCGTCGACAACACCTGTGCGGCAGCCCCCACCGCCGCCGCGTCCCGGGCATCCAACGGCCCGGACAGACGGTCCTGCAGCCGGCCGGAACGCAGGTCCTGCCACACCCGGTTCACCGCCATCGTCTGCGCGATCCCGGTCACCAGGCCCCGCGCGGGCGCCCCGGCGGGCAGGCCCCCTGCCAGGGACTGCACGTGCTCGTCCACCAGCCCCAGCAGCGCCGCAGGAATCTCACCCCCGGACAACTGCGACGACGAACCGGACGAGGTCACCCCCGAGGACGCACCCGACGAAGACGCACCCGACGAAGATGCTTCGGGCGAGGACGACCGGTCACCGGACACCGAGGACGAGCGGTCACCGGACACCGAGGACTCGAAGGCCGAGACCCCGGAGGCGGCCACGGCGATCCGCACCCCGGCATCCGCCCAGGCGGCCCGGACGGCGGGCTCGTCCAGCACCTGCAGGGACCGGGCCGCGGCGTCGGCAGATCG
>DASTGO010000110.1:0-10991 GCA_035719045.1 Kineosporiaceae bacterium
TGGACCTACCTCGACGACCACCTGCACGGCGGACCACCCCGACCCGCCTCCCCCGACCAGAACTCACCCCGGCCCGGGCCACTCGACCAGGCACCCTGGCTGCACGCCATGCTGTCCGGTCAGCACCACACGGACTCGCCGCCCCCCTCCTCGGGCGACTCGCCCTCCCAGGGCACGAACACACTCGCACCCGAGGACCAACCCCCACCCAAGAGACCCCGCCGTCAGAGCCACACGTAGGCCGTCGACGGGCTCTGTGGGCGATCAGCGGCAGGTGGCGTTCGTCTGCGTGAGCATCCCGATCTGGAGGGCCTGGTTGTCGTGGAAGCGGGGGTCCAGGCCGAGGTACAGCATCCGCAACTGGCAGGGGCTGACGGTCAGGCTCTGGTCGTACCCGTCGCGGATGAGTTCTCCCTCAACGATGTCGCTGGTCCAGGGGGCGGCCGTGAAGGTGATGTTGGCGGCACCGGCGAAGGGGGTGGCCGGGGTGTCGGCCAGGGACGTCCAGGGCCCGGAGATGCGGGGCGAGGTCCACGAGCGGAGATAGCCGTGTCCGTCGCCCCCGAAGGCCTGGCTCAGCAGGAGGTACTGGCCCGTCCCGGCGACCTTGTACACGTGGCTCGCCGCGAACAGGGTGCCCTGTCCGGTGTCCTCGGCGGCGATGACCGGCTGGCTCATTCCGTTGGGGAAGCTCGACTTCGTGGTCTGTGACCGGAAGAGATGGCCACGGTTGTCGGAGGAGAACAGGTAGCAGTCCGTCTCGTCGCAGATCACCCACATGTCCACCCAGAACCCGTTGACCAGGTTCTTCCGGATGAGGTCGGGGACCCCGGTGTAGAAGTTCTTCGGCGCGCTCCATCCGTTGGGGTTGTTGATGTCCGGGTTGGTGGAGTAGGAGGCGCCGCCGTCGCTCTGGTAGACGAGGTACCACAGCTTCTGCGGGGCGAAGTAGAACACCTGCGGCGCCGCCCGGTACCCCGGTCCCATCGGCGAGGAATCCAGCTTGCGGAGCGGAGCCGAAGCCGCATCGGACCAGCGGCTGAAGCTGAGATACCCCAGCCCATAGCCGGCGGGACTGACCGCGGTGGTGAACACATGCCACCGGTCGCCGTAGTACACCACGGTCGGGTCCTTGAACCCGGTGAGGCCGCCGACATCAGCTCTCGGCGAGATCAACGGCGCGTCAGAACTCCACCGGAAGCTGGTGGGGAGGGTGCCGCCGACACTTCCTGCCGTGGCGGTCGGTGTCCTTGACGAGGGCGCGACCGACGGCGGTGGCGTGTTCCCCCGCGGCGCCTGGCTCGGCGTCCGGCTCGGTGTCTGGGCCGGGGCAGAGCTCACGCTCGGGCTCGACGACGACCCGACGACAACAGCCCGATCGTCCCGGGCGGTCCAGTGTGCGAGGGCGGACACGCTCGAGGCGGCGACAGCGACGGTGAGCACCGACCCCGCCGCGATCAGTGCGGGCATCAGGCGCCGCCGCGCCGGCCTGTTCCGCAGCTGCCTGTCGGCTGCGCCTGAGACACGGGCCCGGTCATTCCCTTGCCACCCAACGGATGCAGCCCGCATGGAGGGTCCGGCGGAGGTCTCCCTGAGACCGCCGCGTGCGGCGTCCGCCTCGGTCATGACACGGTTCATGAAGGTGTCGAGATCGAGCTCACGCCGATCGGCGTGACGGGACAGCAGCGGGCCGATCCAGCTCTCGTCCTTCCTCTCAACCGGCATGACTGGCCCTCCTCTGCCTGTTGGCCGCCTGCTTCTCGGCTTCCAGCGAAGCCGCGACGGCGGACGCCGCCTCGCCGATCTCGCGCCGGAACTGCGCCACCGCCTTCGAGGTCTGGCTCTTCACCGTTCCGACACTGATCCCCAGGGTCTCGGCCACCTCGCACTCGGTGAGATCGAAACAGTGCCTGAGCACCAGGCAGGCGCGACGCCGTGGCGGCAGACGCAGCAACGCGGCACGGACGTCGACCACCGCGGCCCCGTCCGGGTCATTCGTGTGATGGCTCGTCAGCAGCCTGAGGTGACTCAACGCCGTCAACTCCCTGGCCCGGCGCCGGAAGTGCCCCGAGGCCTTGTTGACCAGGATCTGCCGCACATACGCCAGCGGGTGGTCGGCCTGCATCACCCGGTCCCAGTGCTGCCAGGCGGCCAGCAGGACGTCGGCGGCCAGATCCTCCGCGGCATGTCCGTCGCCCAGCATGAGGTAGGCCAGCCGATCCAGGCCACGGGCATGCTGGGCGACGAAGGCGGCGAACGCCTGCCTCTCCTCCTCGGCCCGGTCCACGCCGTCAGTCGTCACCGGACGGCTTCTTGATCGCGAAACCTGGAGCCCGGCGGAAGTCCGCCCGCGCCGGGGGCCGCGGCACGGTCAGGAGCGCCACCCGAACGGGCACCCCCAGCCGGCCGGGCTGTCGACCTTCTCGCACACGTCACCTCCAGGTGCCCGGGAGCATACGGCGTCCGAAGCCCGGGCGGATGGGCGCAGTCTCCCGGCCCCCCGGGCGGCCCAGCCGCATACGTGTTGTGCGTCACAAGTCGAATCTGCGGGCAACCCTTGCCTGCCGGACCTGCTCTCGTGTGTCGGTCAGGCGGGCATCCATCACCGACGGGTCGGGAGCTGGGACCTGGACCCGGCTCGACGAGGTCGCCGGCCTCCGGGCCGAGACAGCGCCAGAACCGGCCAGGCGGCCAGGCGGCCAGGAACGGTTCAATCTCGCCGAAAGGATCGGAATGCGGGCGACACGGCAGGGCGGATGGTTCCGCCGGCGGAAGCCGTGGCAGATCGTGGGCGTCGCAGCGGCCGTGATCGCCGCGGGCTGCCTCGCCTACCCCGCCCTGTCCGAGGCCTTCCACGCCCGGCCGGGCGTGGAAGGCCCAGACGACCCATCGTGCAGCCCCCAGGACGGCCACCCCCGCGCCGGACAGCACGCTCTCCGGCAGCCCGGACGGCGCGAGTCCGGCCGGCGGCCCGCAGCCCGGCACCGCCCCGGCCACGGCCACGGCAGCACCCCAGGGCAGCGTCCCGGCGAGTGCGGCACCGACGAGCACGGCACCGACGAGCACGGCCAAGCGCGCCACCGCCCAGGGGAACACCGGCTCAGGAACCGCCGACGCTCCCTTGGCCGGGAGGATCAAGCCAGGTGAGACCCACACCGGTGTGGCGACCTTCTACCAAGGCGCCCAGAACACCGGTGCCTGCCTGTTCGATCCCAGCCCGGACCACTTCACCGCGGCGATGAACGAGAAGGACTACGAAGGGTCCGGCGCCTGCGGCGCCTACGTGGAGGTGCACGGGTCCAACGGGGCCACGATCACCCTGCGGATCACCAACCTCTGCCCCTACCCGTGCCGGGTCGGGCAGCTCGATCTCGACCCGGAGGCGTACAAGCTGCTGGCTCCGCCGAAGACCGGGGAGACCCCGATCACCTGGAAGCTCCTGAGCCCGAACATCTCCGGGGGGATCTCCCTCCGGTACATGAAGGGCTCGACCCAGTGGTGGTGCGGCATCCAGGTGATCAACCACCGCAACCCCGTGGCGCGACTGGAGGTCAAGGCGTCCGGTGCGTGGAAGTCGTTGCCCCGCAGTGGTTACGACTACTTCCTCTCCGCGAAGGGAGCCGGCTGCGGCAGTGATATCCGGGTCACCGACATCTACGGCCAGACACTCGTCGTCGGCGCACTCCCGGTCAGGGCTGATGTGACGCAGGGGACCGACCTGCAGTTCGCCAGGCACTGAGGGGTTCCGGCCCGAGGTCGGTCGTGGAGCAGGGCCACGCGGACGGCCGCAGGACGGGCAGAGACGGATTCGGCGCGGTCGCCCGAGGACGCCCCTGGGAGAGCTGTCGCGGGCCCGGGCGGAGATAATCCCGGGGTGGCTGCAGGTGAGCGTGACTGGGGGTAACGCGAGGACCGGTTCGCAGCCGACCGTGCAGTTGAAAGGATTGTGGCGTGCTGACCCTGGACGACATCACCGCAGCAGTGCCGGCCGCCGTCATCGGCGACGGTCCTGGCCAGGCCACGAGCTTCTCCCGCGCCGGCATCGACACGCGCGATCTGGTCGGTGGGGAGCTGTTCGTGGCGATCAGGGGTGCGGCTCGTGACGGGCACGACTTCGTCGGCGCGGCGGTGTCGGCCGGGGCTGCCGGGCTGCTGGTCAGCCGGGACGTGCAGGCTCCGGCAGGGGTCCGGGTGATCCGGGTGCCCGACACGCTGGAGGCGCTCCAGGGGATCGGTGCCGCGGTACGTGCCCGCAGTGGCGCGACGGTGGTGGCGGTCACCGGATCGGCGGGCAAGACGACCACCAAGACGATGATCGCTCAGGTGCTGTCCGAGAAGTACTCCGTGCAGGCGAACAAGGCGAGCTTCAACAACCATCTCGGGGTGCCGCTGAACCTGACGGCGATCGACCCGCACAGCACTCACGTCGTCGCCGAGATCGGCACGAACCATCCCGGGGAGATCGGGCACCTGGCCTCGCTGGTGCGCCCGGACATCGCCGTGATCACCAACGTGGGCTGGGCGCACATCGGCAACTTCGCCGACCACGACGCGCTCGCCGCGGAGAAGACGGACCTGCTGCGCGCGGTCGGTCCGGGCGGAACCCTCGTGGTCAACGGTGACGACCCGCAGCTGGCCCGGATCGTGGCGACCCTGCCGGGCCTGGCGGACCTGACCGTGATCCGGTACGGGTTCGACGACCGGAACGACATCCGCGCCGTGGACGTGACCGTGACCGAGGCCGGCACCCGCGGCACGCTGCGGGTCGCCTCCACCGGCCAGGAGGTGCCCTTCCACCTCGCCGTCTCCGGGCGGCACTTCGCCTACGCGGCGATGGCCGCCACCGCGGTGGCCGTCCGCTGCGGGATCGGCCCGGAGGTGGTAGCCGCATCGCTGGCCGTGAGCGCGCCACCCGCCGGGAGGGGCACGCTGCGCCGCCAGGACGACGGGCTGCTGGTCCTGGACGACACCTACAACGGCAGCCCGGACGCCATGCTGTCCAGCCTGGACCTGCTGGGCAGCCTCCCCGGCCGGATGAGGATCGCCGTGCTCGGGGAGATGGGCGAACTCGGGCAGTCCAGCACCAGCCTGCACCGGCGGGTCGGCGCGGTCGCCGCCCGTCACGCCACACACCTGATCACGGTGGGAAACACCGCTGCCCTGCAGGACGAGGCCCTCGCCGGGGGTCTGCCGGCGGCCAACGCCCACACCGTCGACTCGGCCCTGGAGGCCCTGCACCTGGTGCACCGGATCCTCGGCGACCGCGACCCGTCCGTGGGGCTGTCCGACGTCGTCGTGCTCGCCAAGGGCTCCCGGTTCCGGCACATGGAGCGGGTCTGCCTCGGCCTGGCCGGCACCGCCGTGACCTGCCCGAAGGATCTGTGCACCCTCTACATCAACTGCGCGACCTGCGACCAGCTCGCCTGACCAGGCCTGGTCAGGGAAGCGACCACCAGAGGTGCCGAATGGCTGAGTTGTCGGAGCGGATCGCGGCGGCGGCGGAAGACGCCCTGGCCGGGTCGGGAGTGGCCACCTTCACCGAGGTCCTGGTCGGGATCGGCTGGCTCGCCCCCGTGCACGTCGATCGCTGGAAGCAGGGGCGGATCCCGTACCTGGAGGACCTGGTCCAGGTCAGGCCCGACCGGATCCGGCAGGCCGCGGACCTGTTCGAGAGCTGGGCGCGGGGACGCGGACTCGACCCGAGCGACACCGTCCCGCTGGCCCGCGCCCGGCACCGCACCGAGCTGCGGTTCGGGCCGTCCGCCGACCCCGTCCTGGAACGGGCGGTCCGCACCTCCTGGATCTCCCCCGAACTGGCCGGACGTGCACGGGAACGGGTGGTGGCCCGGCAGACCAAGGCACCCGACCTCGTGGTGATCGACCCGCTGGGCGACGACTGGACCTGCCACGAGTGCGGCGGCACCGGCGACCTGCTGATGATGGAAGGCCCCGGACCGATCTGCCTGGCCTGCGCCGACCTCGACCACCTGGTCTTCCTGCCGGCAGGGGAGGCCACGTTGACCCGCCGGGCCAAGAAGGCCAGTTCCCTGTCCGCCGTGGTGGTCCGGTTCTCCCGGGCCCGCAAACGGTATGAGCGGCAAGGCATCCTGGTCGAACCGGAGGCTCTGGACGCGGCCGAACAGTCCTGCCTGGCCGACGAGCACGTCCGGGCCCGCCGCCGGGAACGCGACGCCGAGCACCGCGGCCACGCCGACGAGGAGTTCGTGGAGCAGTTGCGGACGCAGATCCACCGGCTGTTCCCGGGATGTCCCGAGGGGCGGGCCAAGGCGATCGCCGCGTGGACCGGGGTGCGCGGCAGCGGCCGGGTCGGACGCTCGACCGCCGGGCGGGCCCTGGAACCCCACGCGGTCGAGCGGGCCGTGATCGCCTCGGTCCGGCACCAGGACACCGGCTACGACGCCCTGCTCATGCACGGGGTGGCGCGCGCCGACGCCCGAGCCCGGGTGCGGGCCGACGTCGAGGCCGTCCTGGAGAAGTGGCGCCTGCAGGCGTAGCGACCGCCCGTCCTGGAGGCCTTCTCCTCTACCTCGAAGAGCCCCGAGGGGAGGCGCCCCAGGGCCGGCGGACCGGCGGACGACCCGGTGGTCAGATGCCGGCCGTCGCCGCCGTCACCGCAGCCACCACGGCAGCATTGACGTTCTTGACGACCTTCGCGACCGCATCCGCCGTCGCGGTGGCCCCCAACTGGTTGAGCCTTTGCTCGACGCCGGCAGGGGTGGATTCCGGGAGGATCAACCGGTCGAGGCCGGTGGCGTGGGAGAGAGACAGCAGTGCGACCGCCCTCGGTTCAGCGGATTCGCCCTGAAGGACGGCCGAGAGGCGTTCGCGGACGGCGTGGGCGGAGCCCGGGTCGGCGAGCGGATGACGGGTGTGGGAGAAGATGCCGAACCGCCGCACACGTTCCTCGGTCACGACGCCCTGCGCCACCAGCCGGGCCAGCGTCGTCTGCGCCAGCCCACTGCGCAGGGAAGACACCCACCACGCAAAGTCGTGCGGCTTCGTCTCCGCGATCCGAGCCAGGGCAGCGTCCTCGTCCGGCTTCCCGAGCGGTGTGACATCACGGACCACGATGCCGTCACCGTCGACGTCGATCCGTCCCTGCTCGGCCAGTTCCACCAGCAACGCCGCGGCCAGGCCGCATTCGAGTTGCAGGTTGCCGATGAGTGGCTTCCCGTCCACGTCCATCAACGCCAACAGCGTGAAGTCCTCAGCGACCGTCACAGACAGTCCTCTCTCGCTCGGCCCGTACCAGCACGGACCTCATCCCCGACTCGTACCAGCGGGAGACCCCGATGGCCGGCACGCCACCGACGGGCGGCAACTCCAGGGCCACCCGTCAGACCATGACCCGGCCCCTGATCTTCGACAATACCGGACCGGACACTAGCCACCCGGACCACGCCTGGACGCCCCTGTACAGCTGGAAGACGTTGGCGCACAAGGGAATCCGCAGTCAGCTACCACCGCGATCAGCGCCCGGCAGGGACGGGGGCGACCGCGGCGCTGATCGCCGCGACGGAGTGCTCCCGGTCGGTGCGGCAGACGGTGTCCCAGCCGGCTCCGGCGCCGGCCGCGGGGTCGAGACACTCGACACGACGCAGGTGCCGGCGGAAGGACCCTGGCCGGATCATCCGGTTGCGGACCACCTGCCCCCGCCAGGCGGTCTCGGCGTCGATGTCGAGCCACACCAGCCGCGCGGGACGGCCGGCGAGCCGGGCGATCCGCAGCAGCGCGCTCCGGGAGACGGCGCGCGTGGCGGTCTCGTGGACCAGCAGCGGCCGGGGATCGGTGAGGGCGAGTGCGACGACCCGCGCCCAGTGCACGACATGAACCACCGGGCGCAGGACCCGGTACGGGACACCCGGCAGCCGGGCCTGCAGAACCCGGCGCACCGAGTCCGAATCGACGACGCGCAGCTCGGACTCGGGGTGCGCGTCGGCGAGTTGGTGCAGGGCAGTGGTCTTGCCCGCCCCCGGGATGCCGGCGACCACGACGAGCGGGCCCCGAACGAAGCCGTTCACCGGACCACCCCGCTGACAACGGCCATCAGCCGCCCGTGGACCGGAACCACCTCACCGGGCCCCACCAGCAGCACCTCGCCACGCAGGACCTGATCGACCGGCACGACACTCACCCCACCGATGCCGCGAAGTCGCGCCCTGCGTGGTGCCCGGACTCTGCCCATGACGTTCCGATCCCCCTCCGCCTGCGCCGGCCGCCGCTGCCCCCGACTACATCGGGGGCAGCTCGATCTCGCCGATCAACTCGCTGCCCAGCAGCACAGCCGTCGCGATCAACGCCTGCGCGCGGACGGTCAGCGTGGCCAGCACCCCCAGCGCCCGCGGATCCGCCCGCGAGGTGACCTCCCGCAGCGCCCGGACCTGTTCCTCCAGTTCCTCCAGCGACCACAGGTGCTCCACGCCGGCGTCGGTCCCGGCCCCGATCCCACCGTCCCTGGCCGGCAGGCCGTCCGCCGGGCCGGTGCCCGCCGGCTGCGGGGCGCTCAACACACGGGCGATGTCCTCCAGCCTGATCCCGTGCGCCTCCAACCGGCGGATCAGCCCGATCCGGTCCACGTCCGTGGCCTGGTACAGCCGGAAGTTGCCGCTGGTTCGCTTCGCCGGGACCAGCAACCGCAGACCCGTGTAGAAGTCCACCGTCCGGGTACTGACGCCCGCCAGCTCGGCCAACTCACCGATCCGCAGCAGACCCCCACCCATCAGGACCCCTCCCGGCGACGCCAACTGCCAGGTCCTCCCGGCCCAGGCAACCTACAGTGCCACGTGACGGTCGCCGGTGGGCCCTTGGTCCGGGCCCTCAGCAAGTTCCCCGCTACATGTCCAGGGGGAACTCGTCTCGGACCTGATGGAGGCGTTCGGCGAGGCCAAGCTGATGTAGCGAGTTGGGTCCGGCCGAGCATGCGCAGCAACTTGCGACGGACGATCAACGGGTTGGACGCCAAGGACTTGGTGCATCAATCCGCCGGCCAGTGGAGGCTGACCCGCAAGGGCGAGGTGACCGTGGAGTCCTCGAAGCTCGTTGAACCGGAGTGATCTTCGGCGGGCGTGCAGCCCGTCCCCAAGTTGGTCTTGCGGAGGACAAGTCCAGGGCCAATCCGAGTGGCGCTATCGAGCGCACCAGACCCGGTCGATGGTGATCCTGAGTTCGTCTGGGACTACAGAACACCCAAGGGAAGGACCCAACAAGCGAGACGGCTTCGCGAAGCGTGGCGAGTGTCTCCGCGTGGCTTTCCCGGCAAGCTGATCACGACGCTGCCAGCCGAGGACGTCATGGCAGGATCGAAGCATGGCGCGCCAACAGGACGTGACCCTAACGACGCTTGACCGCCTGCATCTTCGAGGGGCGAACGTCGAGCCTGAGGAGCCCGCAGGTCATGCTGTGGTGCTGGTGCACGGGGGTGGCGTGACCCGTGAAGAGGGAGGGTTCTTCAGCAGACTCGCGGACGGCTTGGCCGAGGCGGGCGTGGCGTCGTTGCGGTTCGACCTGCGGGGACACGGCCAGAGTGAGGGCCGTGTCGAGGAGTTGACGCTGGCGGCCGTATTGAACGACATCCGGGTGGCGATGGCGCAGGTACGGGAATTGACCGGTGTCGAGAGGGTGAGTCTGCTGGGTGCGAGCTTCGGGGGCGGGATCTGCGCGTACTACGCGGCGAAGCGCCCGGACGAGGTGGAGCGGCTGGTCCTGTTGAACCCGCAGTTGGACTACAAGCGCCGGACGGTCGACAACACGCCGTTCTGGGAGAACGACCACCTCAAGCCTGACGCGGCCGCGCAGCTGACCGAGCAGGGGTACCTGACGTTCTCCCCGACGTTGCGGCATGGGCGGGCGATCTTCCACGAGGTGTTCTGGTTCGACCTGGACGAGGCGATCCCGCAGATCACGGCGCCGACGCTGCTGGTGCACGGCACGAAGGACACGCTCGTCCCGATCGAATCGACGCTGCGGGCACTGCCCCGTTTCCGGGCCGAGCACCGACTGGTGAAGGTGGAGGGGGCGCAGCACGGGTTTGCGGTGCACGACGACCCGCAGTACCTGAATCCGCAGAGTCAGGAGTGGCAGGCGTTCGTCATCCGCACGGTGACGGAGTGGGTCACGGCCGCACCAGCAGACTGAGCCGCTACCTGCAGACGAGTTCGCGCAGGGCTCGGACAGCGGGGCGGTCGCTCCAGGCCTGGAGGGTGTCGGCGACCTCGGCGATGACCCGGCGGGTGCGTAGGGAGCGGGCGCCGGTGGCGATCTCGGCGGATTCCAGCGCGAGTGTCGCGGCGGTGTCGGGTTCGGCGGCTCGGGCGAGGGCGACGGCCCTGCGGGCGGTGAAGTAGCCGGTGTCACGGTGGGACAGCGCGCCGGTGGCAAGGACCTGCTCGAACAGGCCGGCTGCACGCTTGCCTTGGCCGGATTCGGTGTAGCAGACCGCGGCACGCAGGGTCAGCGTGTCCGCGGTCAGGACGGCGCCGAGTCGCTGGGTGTCCTTGCCGGGGTCGTCCTGCGTGAGCAGGTCCCAGGCGTGGCCAAGCTTCTGTTCGACCTCTGCGACCGTGGCTCCGAGCATTCCCCGGCCGAGTGCCTGCTGCTGGACGACTTCCGCCTGTACGCAGGCGGGTAGCTGCCATGGTCCCGCGTCGGCGGCTTCGGCGAGGCTGAGCACCCGGACCGGGTCGCGGGAGTCGTAGGCCATCTGGGAGCGGCGCAGCAGGATGTACCCCTGCATCACGGGATCGTGGGCCTCTTGCGCCCATTCGGTGGCCCGGTCGTACCAGTACGTGGCCTGGTCAAGGGCGCCGGCATCCCGGTAGAGCCACCCGGCGAACTCCGCGCCCCGCGCGGCCAAGGCCAGCAGATCCCTGCTGGTGGCGCGGGCGACCTCGCGGGCAGCCAGGTCGATGGCCGCGATCACGCTGAGCGTCGCCGGGAGGGCCTCCACAGGGCCGTGGCTGCCGTCGCGAACC
>DASTGO010000111.1:0-29217 GCA_035719045.1 Kineosporiaceae bacterium
CTGATCATGGGGCAGCGATGGACCAGCCCGGCGCTCAGGCGGTGAGCTGGTCGATCGCCTTGTACACGCGCTGCTCCGAGATCGGCCGCGGTGTGCCGATGCCCTGCGCGAACAGGCCGACCCGCAGCTCCTCGATCATCCAGCGCAGTTGCCGCACCTCCGGGTCGTCCCGGCGCGCAGGGGGCAGCCCCGCCAGCAGGTCCTGATGGGCGGACACGACGGGCGCCAGCCGTGCCATCGCCTCCCGGTCGCGGCCGGGGCGCTCCGGCAGCCGTTCCAGCCGGTGCTGCAGGCCGCGCAGGTAGCGGACCAGGTCCGGCAGCCGCGTGGATCCGGTGGCGGTCACGAAACCCTTGTAGATCAAGGCGTCCAGCTGGGTGCGGGCATCGGTCAGCGACGGCAGCAGGGTCAGGCTCGAGGTGGACTGCAGCCGCCGCCGGACGTCCGCGGCGGCGCCGAGCACCAGTTCGACCTTGTGCAGCACGTCCAGCAGCGCGTCGAGCTGCCGGGGCCGGACCGCCTCCAGCAGTGTGCCGAACCCGGCCTCGTCCCAGGCGGGTCCGCCGGCAGCGGTGATCAGCCGGTCCAGTGCGCAGGTCAGGCAGTCCTCCAGCAGGGCCGGGACCCCGCCGTGCGGGTTGTGCCCGAGGGTGAGCTTGGCGTCGTTGGACAGCTTGGCCACGGCCGGGCGGACCGGGGACGGCAGGGCGAGCCGGACCAGCCTCCGGGTGCCGGCCCACATCGCCCGCTCCTGCTCGGCCTCGTCGGTGAGCACCCGCACGGCCACCGTGTCGCCCTCGTCCACCAGGGCCGGAAACCCGCGCACCGCAAGGCCTGCGGCGTTCTGCTCGACCATCCGGGGGAGACCGCCGACGGTCCACGAGGTCAGCCCGGTACGTTCCAGGTCGTGCCCGGCCCGGGCCACGGTCGCCCGCATCGCGGGTTTCAGCTTGCGGCGCAACGCTTCCAGGTCCTTGCCCCGGTCGCGGACCCGGCCGTCGTCACCGGTCACCGCGAAGGTCATCCGCAGGTGGTCCGGCAAGCCGCCCAGGTCCCAGGCGTCGGTGGGGATGGGTTGGCCGGTGCGCCGCTGCAGCTGGCGGGACAGCGCCTCCGCCAGCGGTCCCTGCGCCGGGTCCAGCTCCGGAAGGACCGCGCGGGCGGTGTCCGGGGCGGGGACCAGCAGCCGGCGCAGGGTCTTGGGCAGCCCGCGGATCAGAGCGGTGACCAGTTCCTCGCGCATGCCCGGCACCAGCCACTCGAACCCGTCCGCCGGCACCTGGTTGAGCACGGCCAGCGGGATCCGCACGGTCACCCCGTCGTCCTCGCTGCCCGGCTCGAACTGGTAGGTCAGCGGGAGTTCCAGCCCGTCCCGGTGCCAGAGCGTGGGGTAGTCCTGCTCGTCGATCCGCCCGGCTCCCTCGTTGACCAGCATGGCGGCGGAGTAGTCGAGCAGGTCCGGGGTGGACTGCCGGGCCTGCTTCCACCAGGCGTCGAAGTGCCGGGCGGACACCACGTCCGCGGGGATCCGCCCGTCGTAGAAGGCGAACAGGGTCTCGTCGTCGACCAGGATGTCCCGGCGGCGGACCTTGTGTTCCAGTTCCTCGACATCGGCGACCAGGGCCCGGTTGGCGTGGAAGAAGTGGTGCTGGGTCCGCCAGTCGCCCTCCACCAGCGCATGCCGGATGAACAGCTCCCGGGACAGCTCCGGGTCGACCTTGCCGTAGCCGACGGACCGGCCCGCCACCAGGGGGATCCCGTACAGCGTGACCCGCTCCACGGCCATCACGGCACCGCGGTCGCGCTCCCAGTGCGGTTCGCTGTACTGCCGCTTCACCAGATGCCCGGCCAGCTGCTCGATCCACGCCGGCTCTACCCGGGCCGCCACCCGGCCCCACAGCCGGCTGGTCTCGACGAGCTCGGCGGCGACCACCCAGCGCGGGGCTGACCGGCGCAGCGCCGAACCCGGCCAGATCACGAACTTCGCGTTGCGGGCGCCGAGGTACTCCCCACCTGCCGGATCCTTCAGCCCGACATGGGACAGCAGCCCGGCCAGCAGGCAGCGGTGGATCGACTCCCGTTGCGGTGCGGTCAGTTCCGTGCGGGTGGGGGTCGCCGACCCGTCCTGGTCGCCGGCCGCCCGGTCCCGCGGCCGGGTCGCCATCCCGAGGCTGCGGGCCACCTGGCGCAGTTGCGCGTGCAGGTCCTGCCACTCCCGCACCCGCAGGTAGTGCAGGTGCTCGGCCAGGCACAGCCGCCGGAACCGGTTGCTGGACAGGTCCTTCTGCCGCGCCGTCAGGTAGTCCCAGAGGTTGAGGTAGCCGAGGAAGTCCGACTCCGGGTCGGCGAACCGGGCGTGGGCGGCATCGGCGGCGGACTGCTGCTCGGCCGGCCGCTCGCGCGGGTCCTGGATGGACAGTGCGGCCGCGATCACGAGCACCTCGTCCAGGCAGCCGTTGCGGTCGGCCTCGACCAGCATCCGGGCCAGCCGCGGGTCGATCGGGAGCTGCGCCAGCATCCGCCCGAGCGGGGTGAGCCGCTGCCGTGCCTCAGCCTGCGTGGGGTCGAGGGCGCCGAGCTCGGTGAGCAGTTGGACGCCGTCGCGCACCTGGCGGCGGTCCGGCGGGTCGAGGAACCCGAACGACGACACCTCGCCCAGGCCGAGCGCGGTCATCTGCAGGATCACCGAGGCGAGGCTGGTGCGCAGGATCTCCGGCTCGGTGAACGCCGGGCGGGCCTCGAAGTCCTGTTCGGAGTACAGCCGGATGCAGATCCCGTCGGCCACCCGCCCGCAGCGTCCGGCCCGCTGCCGCGCCGAGGCCTGCGAGATCGGCTCGATCGGCAGCCGCTGCACCTTCAGCCGGTGGCTGTACCGGGAGATCCGTGCGGTCCCGGGATCGATGACGTAGCGGATCCCCGGGACCGTCAGCGAGGTCTCCGCGACGTTGGTGGCCAGCACGATCCGGCGTCCGGGGTGGGCGGAGAACACCCGGTGCTGCTCGGCCGCGGACAGCCGTGAGTACAGCGGGAGGATCTCGGTGTCGCGCAACCGCTCACCGGTCAGCGTCTCGGCAGTGTCCCGGATCTCCCGCTCGCCGCTGAGGAAGACCAGGATGTCGCCCGGACCCTCCGCGCACAGTTCGTGCACCGCGTCCACGATCCCCCGGACCTGGTCGCGAGGCTCCTCCCGGACGGCGACGGCCGGATCCGCGCCACGGGAGGCGTTGCCGCGCAACGGGTTCGACTGCCGGGAGGCCGGGGCCGGTGCACTGTCGAAGCCGTCAGGGTCGTCGTCCTCGCCGTCGTCCCCGGCCGGTGGCAGCGACAGCGGCCGGTAGCGCAGCTCGACCGGGTATGTGCGCCCGGACACCTCGATCACGGGTGCGCCGCCGAAGTGCGCCGCGAAACGCTGCGGGTCGATCGTCGCCGAGGTCAGCACGAGCTTGAGGTCGGGCCGCCGTGGCAGCAGCTGGTGCAGGTACCCCAGGAGGAAGTCGATGTTGAGGCTGCGCTCATGGGCCTCGTCGACGATGATCGTGTCGTAGCGCTCCAGCAGCCGGTCCCGCTGGACCTCCGCGAGCAGGATGCCGTCGGTCATCACCTTGACCAGGGTCTGCTCGCCCACCCGGTCGGTGAACCGGACCGCATAGCCGACGGCGCCGCCGATCGGGACCGCCAGCTCCTGCGCGATCCGCTCCGCGACCGAGCGCGCGGCGATCCGTCGCGGCTGGGTGTGCCCGATCAGGCCGCGCACCCCGCGCCCGAGGTCCAGGCAGATCTTCGGCAGCTGCGTGGTCTTGCCCGATCCGGTCTCCCCGGCGACCACGACGACCTGGTGGTCTCGGATGGCGGCGGCGATCTCGTCCCGGCGCTGGCTGACCGGCAGCTGCTCGGGATAGCCGATCTCCGGCACGGCGGCCGCTCGCACCAGCAGCCGGGCCTGGGCCGCATCCACGTCCGCGGCGATCCGGGGCAGCTGGGAGCCGGGGTCCCGGCTGCGGCGCAGCGCGTCCAGCCGGCGCAGCAGCCGGACCCGATCCGCGTTCGTCACCTGCTCCAGCCGCCGCCGTAGCTCGTCCACGGCCGTCTCTTCCACGGCCGCGGGGTCGGCCGGCCGGCCCTGCTGCGGCTGGTTGCGTGGGGGTCGGTCCCCGGTCCCGCCGCCGGGGCGTCGGCCGCGTCGCGGCCTGCGGTCCCGTCCGGGCCGGTCCCGTTGCGGCTGACGGCGTTCCGACCGGGGATCGTCGCGCGGCAGCTCGGCGGGGGTGTCCATGTCCCCGCCAGGATACGGGCGCCCCGGCACTCGCCCGCCCCCGCTTTTCCGGCACGCGCCGGCCACGTTTCGGGGCGCAGCCGGGCCCGGTGCTGGGACCCTGGTCCCCCCTGGCGGTCCGGTGCGCCACGAAAGGGTGGAGTTGCAGCGAGTGGAGGGAGCACTGATGCGGGTACTCGTGGCGGTGGCCAGCAGGCACGGCTCGACCCTGGAGCTGGCGCAGGCGATGGGACAGGCACTGCGCGCCCACGGCGTGGAACCCGAGATCCGTCAGGTCGGCGAGGTCCCGGTCGCCGGATCCGGCAGCGTCGAGGACTTCGACGGGGTCGTGCTCGGTAGTGCGCTGTACGTGCAGCGCTGGCTGGAACCGGCCGTCCGGTTCGCCCAGGACCGGGCGGACGACCTGCGGAGCCGGCCGGTCTGGCTGTTCTCCAGCGGCGCGGTCGGGCACGAGGCGCTGCACCAGGGCCCGGAGGAGCTCGCCGACCTGGAGCGGCTGACCGGCGCCCGCGAGCACAGGATCTTCCCGGGCCGGCTGGACGAGAACGACCTCGACGCCGACGAGCGCCGCGTGGTCGACGAGTTGGGCGTCGCGGGCGGGGACTACCGGGACTGGGCCGCCGTGCGGGCTTGGGCCGCCCGGGTCGCCGACACCCTCACCGCGGGCACCTGATCCACGGGAGCCGGCGGGCCCGGCCTCCTGGGTGATCGCCCAGGAGGCCGGGTGACAGTTGAAGCGTGAATCGGATCACTCCTCAGGGTGATAATGGTCCCGAACTCTCCGTGATGCTCGCACGGGGAGGTAAGTTGCGCGCATGTCCTCCCCGGCGTCCGGCTCGCTGCGGGCTGTGCGCGTGGCCGTGATCGCCGTCATCGGCACGCTGCTGGCCGCCGTGGCGCACGTCGCCGGTGCCGGCCGCCTGCCCGGAGTGGGGCCCACGGCGCTCGCCGCGGTGGTCCCGGCCCTCGGCGGCCTGTGGCTGTCGCGTCGGCGCCGGGGCTGGCCGTCCATCGTCGCGGTCCTCGGCGGCGTGCAGTTCGTCCTGCACAGCTGGTTCATGGCCGCGACGGCGACCACCGGTTGCCTGGTGCACGCCGCCGGGCATGCCGGACATCTCGGGGTCACCGGGGTCCGCTGCTCCCCTGCCGCGATGCCCGGGATGCAGCTGCCGGTGGCGCCGACGGACACCGGGTCCGGTTCGGTGGGCTTACTCATCGCCCACGTGCTGGCGGTGGCCGCCACCGCGGCCGTGCTCGCCGCCGGTGAACGCGCCCTGTGGGAGCTGGTGCAGTGGCTGCGCCCGGTGCTGCTGGCCGTCACAGGTCAGCTGGCGCTGCCGGTGCTGCCCGGCCGGCCCGGGGCGGTGCCCGCCTCGGCGCCCGTGCTCCGCTGGCGGACCCGGATCGGGCTCGGCGGCACCGGAAGACGGGGACCGCCGGCCGGTCCGCGCCCGGCGACGTCCCTCGCCTGACCGCATCCGCTCCGGTCGCCCTGGTCGCGACCGGGCCGGCCTGACGCCGGTGCGGGGTGCTGCGCGAACCTCCTGCGGCCGCCGTGCGGCACAGCGGGTGGCGGGCGGTCCAGGCGATGCCGACGGACCGGGCCGGTCCTGAAGATCGCGTGCGGGTGCTCCGCGGCGGCCGCGTCCGGCGGGCGCCGTCCGGAGCCTGCGGGAGCCGGTGCCCGGTAGGTGCGGCGCCGTCTCCCGACCGGCAGTCCAGTCCTCTCGCTGAAGGACGTGTCCACAGCATGCCCGAGTCCTCGTTCGCGCCGGCGCCGCCGGTGCCCGGTTCCGTCCGCCGCCGTGCCCGGCACCCGCGTCCTGCGGTCCGTCGGGCCGCCCCCTCGGCCGGCGTCCTGGCCGCCCTGCTCACCCTGCTCGGCTGGGCGCTGTGGGCTCCGGCGGCATCCGCCCATGACGAACTGCTGGACCTGCAGCCCGGCAACAAGGTCGTCGTGACGGCTCCGCCGACCCAGGTCCAGCTCGTCTTCGGTGCGCCGGTCCTCAAGGTCGGCACCCAGATCCGGGTGACCGGACCGACCGGCTCGGTGGTGTCCACCGGGGACGTGCAGATCGACGGCGAAACGGTCGTCGAGAAGCTCGTCACCGGCCTCGCGAACGGGGTCTACACGGTGGACTGGCGGGTGACCTCCTCCGACGGCCACCCGGTCTCCGGTACCTACACGTTCACGCTCGACACCACGAAGGTGTCGGCCTCCACTCCCGCGGCCGCAACGGCGTCCGCATCCGCCCAGCCGGCTGCCCCGCCGTCCCCCTCCGCCGCCACGGCCGGGTCGTCGGCAGGTTCACGCTCCGGCGGCGGCCCCTCGACGGGTGTCGTCGCCGGGCTCGCAGCGCTGGCCGCTGTGCTCGCCGTGGGCGGAATCGTCTACCTGCGCCGCCGGGGCGGCGCAGCAGCCAATCACGAAGGGAATCCCAAGAAGTGAGCCCCATCTCCACCACCGGTCGTCTGCTGCTCGTCGGCGGTCTGGTCGGCACCCTGTCCCTCGGCCTGACCGCCTGTGGTTCGGCCAGTTCGGGCGGCGGGACGAAGTCCCCCTCGGCCTCCACCACGGCCGTCGAGCCGGTCACCGTCACCCAGGCATGGGTGCGCACGACCGAGGGCTCGATGGACCCGACCATGGCGCCGCTGTTCATCACGATCAAGAACTCCACCGCCAACCCGTTGTCCATCAAGTCGGGCAGCAGCACCGTGGCCGCCCGTGTGGAGTTCCACGAGATGGTCATGAAGGACGGCAAGATGGTGATGCAGCCCAAGGCCAGCGGGATCACGGTTCCCGCCGGCGGCACCACCATGCTGAAGCCGGGCGGAGACCACGTCATGCTGATGGGCCTCAAGCAGGCGCTCGCGGTCGGCAGTGAGGTGACCGTCGAGCTGACCTTCTCCGACGGGACCAAGAAGACCGTCACCGCGCCGGTGAAGAAGTTCGCCGACGGCAACGCCCAGTACGCCGGTACCGGCACCGCCTCGCCGTCCATGTCGATGTCCTCCTCAGGGTCGATGTCCTCCTCGGGCATGTCGTCCCCGACCTCGACGATGACGATGGGCGGGACGACCACCCCATGAGCCCCACCAGGCGTCAGGCACTCACCGCCGTCGCCTCCGGCGCGGTCGCGGCAGGAGCCGCGGCCGCGTTGGCCGGGTGCAGTTCCTCGGACTGGGTCCGGCCGGGCCCCGCCGACAGTTCGGGGAAGGCCGGGGCGGTCGGCTCGGCCCGGGTGTCGCCGTTCGGGGTGCACCAGGCAGGGATCGCGACCCCGGCCCCGGCCCGGGTCATGGTCACCGCGTTCACCCTGCGACCGGGGGCGGACAAGGCCGCGCTCGGCCGGCTCATGCGGCTGTGGTCGGAGGACGTCAAGGCCCTCACCCAGGGCACGCCGGCCACCGGTGACCCGGCCTGGGAACTGGTCGGCCAGCCGTCCTCGCTGACCATCACGGTCGGCTTCGGTCCCGCCGTGTTCGCCCTCGAGGGGCTGCGGGACAAAGCCCCGGCCGGGCTGGTGACGATCCCGCCGATGGTTCACGACAAGCTGCAGGACCGCTGGTCCGGCGGCGATCTCGTGGTCCAGGTCTGCGCGGACGACTCGCTGGTCATCTCGCATGTGACCCGCCGGATGGTGGTGGACGCGGCGCCCTTCGCCACGGTCCGCTGGCAGCAGTCGGGCTTCTGGCGGGCCAGTGGGGTCGGCACGCCCGGGGAGACCGGCCGCAACCTCATGGGTCAGGTGGACGGGACCGGCAATCTGCCGGTGAGCGACCCGCAGTTCGCCTCGGTGGTGTGGTCGTCGGGATCGCCGGAGTGGTTGCAGGGCGGCTCGATGATGGTCGTCCGCAGGATCCAGATGGCCCTGGACACCTGGGACCTGCTGCCCCGGGACAAACAGGAGGCGGTGATCGGGCGCAGACTCGACACCGGCGCCCCGCTCACCCTGGCGAAGGAACGCGACCCGCTCCCGCTGGACGCCCGTGGCGCCGACGGCAAGCCGGTCATCCCCGACGACGCCCACGCCCGGCTGGCCAACCCGAACAGCAACGGCGGCCTGCGGATCCTGCGCCGCGCCGCCAACTACGACGCCGGCCTGGCCGCGGACGGCACCCCGGACGCCGGCCTGCTGTTCATCTCCTTCCAGGCCGACATCGCCAAGCAGTTCGTCCCCATCCAGCAGCGGCTGGACGGCTCGGACTCGCTGAACAAGTGGACGACGGCACTGGGCAGCGCCGTCTTCGCCGTCCCTCCGGGATTCGGCCCCGACACCTGGATCGGGAAGGGCCTGCTGGCCTGAGCCACGGCCGTTGCCCCGGCGCACCCTCCGTCGTGCGCCGGGGCAAGCCGCCGATCACGGCGCAGTTGCGTAGCGTGGCGGTATGCCGCACGTGTACGTCGGGATCTCGGGCTGGCGTTATCCGGCCTGGCGTGGCGTGTTCTACCCCGCCGGGCTGCCGCAGCGGGCCGAGTTGGGATATGCCGCAGCCCGGCTGGACTCGGTGGAGATCAACGGGTCCTTCTACTCCCTGCAGCGGCCGCAGTCGTTCCGGTCCTGGGCCGGGCAGACCCCTGACGGGTTCGTCTTCGCCGTCAAGGGCGGCCGGTACATCACCCATCTGAAGCGGCTGTCCGGCGTGGGGACGGCGCTGGCCAACTTCTTCGCCTCGGGGCTGCTGGCGCTGGGGCCCAAGCTCGGGCCGGTGCTGTGGCAGCTCCCGCCGGCGTTGGCCTTCGATCCCGTTGCGCTGGAAGGGTTCCTGGCACAGCTGCCGCCGACCACGGTGCAGGCGGCCCGGCTCGCCCAAACCCACGACGAGCGGATGGCCGATCGGGTCTGGACCGCCACCGACGCCGACCGGCCGTTGCGGCACGCGCTGGAGGTGCGCCACCAGAGTTTCGCCCAGGCCGCGCAGGACGGTTCCCTGACCCGGCTGCTCTCCCGGTACCAGGTGGCGCTCGTGGTGGCCGACACCGCCGGCCGCTGGCCGCTGCTGGACCACCCCACGGCCGGATTCGCCTACGCCCGGTTGCACGGGGACACCGAACTGTACGTGAGCGGCTACGGCGACCAGGCCCTGGACCGGTGGGCCGCCCGGGTCCGCGGCTGGCTCGCCGACGGGCGGGACGCCTACGTGTACTTCGACAACGACGCCAAGGTCCGCGCCCCGGCCGACGCGATCGCCCTGCGGGACCGGCTGCGCCCCGACGGCTGGTGACAGGTCCGGGCCGGTGCCCGCAGGGCCGGCGACGCGGAAGCGGCCGGCCCGGATCAGGTCCGGACCGGCCGCCGGGGGAGTTCCGCCCCCGATACCCGCTCCCGGGTCCACGCGCCGGCCCGGGAGCAGACGTGCAGGCCCGCGGGCGGGCCTGCACGTCTGGCCGATCGGTGATCTCCTTGCGGTCCGCCGTCAGGCGTTGGTCAGAGCCGGTGCTGACGATCCGAGGTAGGTCTCGGACGGGGTGCGGCGCAGGTGCAGGAGTCCGAGGCCGGTCAGCACCAGCATGATCGCCGCTGCGACGAAGGCGCCGATGGCCGCATAGAGGGCCACCTGGGCCATCTGCCAGAACGCGTAGGCGTTGAGCAGCATGCCGCGCAGGGTCTCGCCGCGGAACACGGTCTGGACCAGGCCGGCCAACTGCTGGTCGTTCGGGTTCGCCCGGGAGTCGGTGCTCAGCTCGGAGTAGGTCTTGCCACCGGCCATGGTCTGCAGGTGCCGGTTGATGTAGCCGTTGGCGAAGGCCTTGGCCTGCTCACCGTTGACGACCTGCTGCCCACCGTACTGCTGCAGGTCCGGGAACTCCTTCGGGTCCAGCGCGGGGGTGCCCTTGGCCGGGAAGAAGATCTTCTGGGCGGCCAGTTGGTCGTGGACCTGGCCGTCGATGAAGTTGTGCCCCCAGACCAGGAGGCCACCGGCGACGAGGAGCACCACCGCGAGGACCAGTCCACCGGCGGTGAGAAGTGCGTCGAACGTCCTGCGGCGCATGACGATCTCCCTTGGTTTGCGCGTGTCCCGGGACCTGACCCGCGTCCCTGGGGGGAACTCGCGTTCTCGCGGCTAAGCATCGGTCTGTGACGATCTGTGGCTGTGGGTCGAACGTCCCGATGCTTGAACCTTGGATTTCCCGATGGTGGACCCTGGGTCGCGCCGTCGGGCCCGAAGGTGTGCGGACCTGGGCTCGCGGGCGTGAGCTGACGGCTGTAAGTCCATCGGGATGGCCGCCGCGACCCGGCCTGTGGTGGCTGGCTTCCGTTGCCGATCAAGGAGGCGCACCAGAGTGTGGTGTGCATCGGTGATGCGGGAAAGGTCGGGGAGGAGGTCGCCGCTGAGGCGAGGGGAGCCGTCCCGTCCGGGTCGCCTCTGGGTGGTGCGGGCGGTGCGAGCGGGGCCCGACGATCTCATTCGCCTCCGAACTGGGCCCGGAGCCATGTCGGATGATCGGCTTCGACCGTCACGTCGTCTGTCTACCTGCGGGTATGGATCATCGGCCGTCCGGACCGGGTGAGGCTCCTGAGGTGCCGGACTCCGGGCGCGGGCGCCCGGACGGTGTGGGGCGGGGCGTGGGGCGGCGCGTGTGCCGGGGCGTCGGAGTGTGCGGAAGTCCGGCCCGTCCCGGTTTCCGGGCCTTGCCAGGAGTGTCCCGGATGGGCGTCTGGGCCTTCGTGTAGGCCTCTGGCCAGCGACGATGCCGGGACGTAGATCCCGGGTGGGTGGGCGGCGCGCCGCGGGCCGCCCGCTCCGCCTGCGACGGGCGCACCGAGAGGGGTTGTGGCGCGGCCGCCGAAGCTGTCTGCTGGGACCTGACCGGTTCCGCGACCGGAACCGGTGACGCGGATCAGGGAGGCGCGGATGTCGACCAGTGTTGGCATGGAGTCGGAGGCGCAGACCGCCGGGAAGACCGACGGCCCGCTCGTGGTGCAGGTCAGCCGATCGGTGGCGGCCCCGGTCGCCCACGTCTGGGAGGTCCTGGTGAGCCGGTCCGGCTCGCAGGCCCTGCTCGGCGAGGGTGCTGTGCTGGGTGCCAAGGGGGAGCCCTTCCACTGTGTTGACGGCTCGAGCGGGTTCGTGCGCAGCTACCACCCTCTGGAACAGCTGCGGGTGTCCTGGCATGAGACGCCGGACAGCCCTCCGTCGATCGTCGAGCTGGACCTGCGCGACGACGGCGGTGTCACCGTCCTGGAGTTGCGGGCCGACCGCATCCTCGACGACAACCACAAGTCCCGCCTGGAGCAGCTCTGGGCGTCCGGCCTCGATCGTTTCGCGGCCGCCGCTGAGGGCTGAGCGCCGTCAACCGCTGACCGGGCGTGCGCGGGGGCGCCGCCGCGGTCACCGCGGGCCCGGCAGGCCCACGGCAGCACGGTTGACCGACGGCAGCACGGTTGACCGACGGCAGCACGGTGGACCGGCAGTCCGCCGGCCCGACCGCACCGTCGGCGGCGTCATCCGCATCCGGCCGCCCGTGACCCCCGCGCCCGGTGTCGGGTCGACCGTGATCCGTGGGCCGAGTCGCGGGTCAGTGCCCTGCGGCCACAGCCCGTGCGGTCACAACCAGTCCCGTCGCCGGAAGACCACGTACAGCAGCCCGGACAGCACCACGATCGCCCCGGTCGAGGTCCAGAAACCCACCGCGGAGCCGAATCCGGGATAGGGCACGTTCTGGCCGTAGTACCCGGTGATGGCGGTCGGCACGGCGATGATCGCCGCCCAGCTGGTCACCTTCTTCATGATGGTGTTCAGGCGATTGCCCTGGATCGTCAGATTGGTCTCCAGGATCGTGGTGACCAGGTCCCGCAGGGACTCCGTCCACTCCGTCGCGCGCAGCACGTGGTCGTAGACGTCCTGGTAGTAGGGCAGCATCGCCGAGTCCATGATCTGCAGGTCGCGGCGCATCAGCGCGTTGACCACCTCGCGCATGGGCAGCGTGACCCGGCGCAGCAGGACCAGGCTCTTGCGCAGCCGGAACGACCGGCGCTGCACCACGCCGTCCTGGGGATTGTCCTCGAAGAGCAGGTCCTCCAGCCGCTCGATCTCCCCGTCGAGGACGTGTACCGCCTGGAAGTGGCTGTCCACGACGTGGTCGAGCAGGCCGTAGAGGAGGAACGAGATGCCGTACTTGGCCTGGTCCTCGGCGGTGTCCCAGCGGCGTACCACCTCGTCGATCGCGAACTGCGGCCGGGGGTGCACGGTGACCAGGGCCTGCGGGGTGATGAAGGCGGCCACCCCTGAGGTGTCCAGCTGTCCGGTGGAGGTGTCGAGGGCCACCTGGTAGGCGGTGACGAACAGGTGGGTGGCGTAGCGGTCGAGTTTGGGCCGTTGCTGGGCCTTGAGGGCGTCCTCCACGGCCAGGTCGTGCAGGTCGAGTTCCTCGGCGATCTGCTCGAAGTCCTCCGGGGTGGGGGCGCAGAAGTCCACCCAGACCACCGCATCGGGATCACCCAGATGGTCCGAGACATCGGCGACCGGGAAGTCCTCGGCGACCAGGACACCGTGGCGGTACAGGCGGGACCGGATGCGGCGATCCGTCGACCGGGTGCCGGTATGCGGCGGTGGGACCTGCTCGGACATGGCGTCACCGTACCCATGCCGGACGCCGGCAACTGGACCCTCAGGTGAGGTGAGGGCCCGGCGTCGATGATGTGGGGCGGTCGGCGGCTACCGGGAGCTCGGTTTCCGCCTGGAGGAGATCGCCGAACTGCTCGACGGTGAGGCCGAAGGAGTTGGCCGGACCGGGAACGGGTCGACTTCTCGGATCGTTACCGATATATCGATAGACCGATATGTCGATGATCGGTCGGAGTCGGTCGGCCGGAGGAGGACGTCATGAGTGACGAGTTCGGTGGTCGTAGCCGGCGGCGTGGCAGGGTCCGGGGGTTCGGGCCCGCCGCGTTCGGACCGGGTGGGTTCGGGCCTGCCGGGTTCGGGGGTCCCGGCTTCGGGCCTCGCTGGGGCGGCGGAGGTCGCCGGCGGAGGATGCGCGGGGACGTCCGCGCAGCCGTGCTGGCGCTGCTCGCCGAGGAGCCCCGACACGGGTACGCGATCATGTCCGAGCTGACCGAGCGCAGCGGCGGGCTGTGGCGGCCGAGCCCCGGTTCGGTGTACCCCGCGCTGCAGCAGTTGCAGGACGAGGGGTTGGTCAGTGTCGAGGAGTCCGAGGGGCGCCGGGTCTTCTCGCTGACCGGCTCCGGCCGGGCGTACGTCGAGGAACACCACGAGGAGATCGGCCGACCCTGGGAACTGTCCGATACTGGTCATGGTCGCCGGATACGTTCTCTTGCAGATGGTTTGGCTGCCCTCGGCGCGGCGGTCCATCAGATCGGGCGGCTTGCGGACGACGCTCAGGCGGCTCGGGCGCAGGAAGTGCTGGAGGACGCCCGGCGGGCGATGTACCGGATCCTCGCCGGGGACGATCCGGTGGCCTCCGGGTCTGCCGGGACCCAGGCGCCGGGTGCCGGTGGTCCGGACGATGCCCCCGGCTCCACCCTCCGCGAACCGGGCTCTGGGGCGGCCGATGAATCCGGCAAAACCCCTATGTGACAACGGATTAGCGCGGTGTCGGGGCGCTGCGCGACCGGTGGGGACATAGGTCCCGGTCGCTTCGGCGGGCCGGTGGGGAATCGTATTCATGGCGGCTCGAGTTCGGCTCACCCAGGCAAGTGACCTAAAGCCACCGACCGCATGACCGGGCCACGTAGGACGGCATGTGGGGGGCGAGGGACCTGGCGGGTAACCGGCCCGAGCCGCTTCATTTTGCCTGCGGCACAAGGATTCTCGTCGCCTCACAGGCGTTCTCGGACCATGTCCCTGCCGAGCTGGCGGGGGTCGGTCTCCGGCCGGGCCGCACGGGTTGTCGTGTCCGGCCCGTCCTGCCCGGCGCCCCGGTCCGTCCACCGCTGGCCCGTCCCACCGCCCGGCTCTGATCCGGAAGCAGGCCCGCCGCGGGTCGGGGCTGAGCGCAGGGCTCCCGCCAGTGCAGGGTCCGCCCGGGTCGGGGCCGCTCGGCGTGGTGCCGGGTGGCTGGTTCGGCGTGGTGCCGGGTGGCTGGTTCGGTGTGGTGCCGGGTGGTCGGCCGGTGGGACGGACCGGGTGGTCGGCCGGCAGGGGAGCACGGCCATGATCCGCGGGTGGGGAGTCACCCTGCGCTGCGGGATGTCGCGGGCCTGCGCGAGCGTTGACCCCGGGACGGGTAGCCTTTCGGCCCACGATCTGCGAGGAGAGGTTCGTCACGTGCTGGACCCGAGTGAGCTGTACGAGCTGGAGCCGGACCAGCCGGGCCCCGAGGATCTCGGGGCTCCGGTCCTGCTGTACGCGCTGAGCGGCTTCATCGATGCCGGGAATGCCGGTCGGCTGGCCGTCGAGCACCTGCTGTCGACCCTGGAGCATCGTCGGCTGGCCCGGTTCGACGTCGACCAGATCTTCGACTATCGGGCCCGGCGCCCGCCGATGACCTTCGTCGAGAACCGCTGGGAGGGGTACGACGCCCCCCGGCTGGAGCTCGACCTCGTGCATGATTCCTCGGGGACGCCGTTCCTGCTGCTCACCGGGATCGAGCCGGACAGCCAGTGGGAGCGGTTCACGGCTGCCGTGCTGCAGTTGGTCCGCCGGTACGGGGTCGGGCTGTCCATCGGCGTCCACGCGATCCCGATGGCCGTCCCGCATACCCGGCCGATCGGGGTGACCTCGCATGCCACCCGTCAGGAACTGGTTGCCGGCCACCCGCACTGGGTGGGCACGGTCCAGGTCCCGGGCAACATCACCGGGCTGCTGGAGTTCCGGCTCGGCCAGGCCGGGCACGACGCCGCCGGCTTCGCCGTCCACGTGCCGCACTACCTGACCCAGACCAACTACCCGGACGCGGCAACCGTCCTGCTGCGCGAGGTGTCCCGGCTGTCGGGCCTGCGGCTGCCGGTCGAGCAGCTGCTGGAGTCCGGGGAGCAGATCCGGGCCGCGATCGCCGGCCAGCTCGCCGGGCAGCCCGAGGTGGCCGCAGTAGTGACCTCGCTGGAGGAGCAGTACGACGCCTTCGTGGGGGCGCAGGGTCGCTCCCTGCTGGCCCCGGACCGCCCGCTGCCCACCGGGGACGAGCTCGGGGCGGAGCTGGAGCGCTTCCTCGCGGAGGAGAACGAGCGCCGGCAGCGCGGCGACGGCTGACCCGGGCCCGCTGGTGGGCGGACGGCGACCGGGCCCGGCGGCGGCCTGGGGCAGGCCATGGCGCCGGCAGGGCTGAAGGTCGCGGGCCGTGCGGCCGATAGAGGGACATGGCTCTCGACCTCCTGCTGCTCGCGCTGGTGGTCGGCGGGTGGTGGGCGGGGCGCAGGGCCAGGAGCAGTTCGCTGTTCCACCTGCTGATGCCCCCGGAGGACCGGCCGCCCGCTGCCGCCGAGGAACCCTGGCCGTCCGAGCACGGACTCGACCGCTACGTCGGGCGCGGGCTCCGGCAGATCGACGACTTCCTCGCCGACCGGTAGCCGCCCGGCCGCAGCCCGGCGATCACACCGGGTCCGGGTGGTGCCGGCGGACGTCCTCGATCGTGTTCGCCTGGGAAGCCGGCTTGTCCGGCCGGTGGGCGAGCACCCGGGCGAACCGCAGCGCCAGGCCCGCCGGATAGCGCGGGGAGGTCTGCACGCCGTCGAAGGCGACCTCGACCACGAGCTCCGGTCGGACGTCGACCCGCCAGCGGTTGCCTCCCGTCGCGAGTTCCTGCAGCCGTCCGGTCTGCCAGGCGAGCATCGCGTCGGTGAGTCCCTTGAACGTCTTGCCGAGCATGACGAACCCGCCGGGAGGTCCGTACCGCCCGTCGGGGTCTCGCGCCCCCAGATGCAGGTTGGACAGCGTCCCGGTCCGGCGGCCGTGCCCCCACTCCGCCGCCAGGACCACCAGATCGAGGGTCAGCCGGGGCTTCACCTTCACCCAGCCCGCGCCGCGACGGCCCATCGCGTAGCCGCCGGTGAGCGACTTCACCACCACGCCCTCATGGCCTCGTGCCAGAGCGTCGGCCGCGAAGCCCTGGGCGCCGGTGAGGGCGGCGGGATCGGCGACGTCCGTCACCTCCAGCCGGGGGACCAGCAACGGCGCCGGGACGGCGGTGGCCAGTGCCGCCCGGCGGGCCGCGGCCGGGATGTCCACCAGGTCCGCGCCGTCCAGGTGCAGCAGGTCGAACAGGAACGTGCTGAGCGGGCCCGCCCCGGTCCCGCCGCCGGTGGCCACCCGGGACGAGGTCACCTGGAACGGTTGCGGGCGGCCGCCGGAGGTCAGCAGCAGCACCTCCCCGTCCAACACCGCCGAGTGCAGCGGCCAGGACCGGGCTGCGGCCACCACCTCAGGTACCCGGGCGGTGATGTCGTCGAGGGTGCGGGTGAAGACGGCCACGTCGTCGCCGTCCCGGTGCACCTGCACCCGGACCCCGTCCAGCTTCCACTCCACCCCGGCCGGACCGGTGCGGGCGACGGCGGCCGGCAGATCCGGGGCGGAGGCGGCCAGCATCGGTGCCAGCGGCCGGCCTACCTGCAGCCCGAAGGAGTCCAGTGCACCCGGCCCGCCGTGCAGCGCGGCTCGGGCGACGGCGGCCAGGTCCCCGGACAGGGTGACCGCCCGCCGCACCTGCACGGCCGGCAGTGCTGCGGCCACGGCGACGGCCTCCAGCAGCAGGCCCTCCTGCGCCCCCTGCCGCAGTTCGCCGCTGACCAGGCCTGCGAGCAGCCGCTGCTCCGGTTCGGTGGCCGCGGCGAAGAGCCGTTCCAGGACGGCACGCCGGGCAGCCTGGGAGCCCGACCCGGACAGCGACTGCGCGGTCGCGAAGGCGGCGTCCACCTCGGTGACGGTCAGCGTGGCGACCGGCGCCGCCGGTGGCAGGGTGCCCAGGGAGGCCCAGCCGAGACCGGTCCGGCGCTGCCGGGTCTGGCCGGTCAGCCAGGCCACGACGGCGGGCAGCTCGCCGGGGTCGGCGGCGCGCAGGCAGCCGGCCAGGAGTTCGGCCTTGGCCCGCTTGCCGGACACCCCCGCGACGGCCAGCGAGGTGGTGGCGACCTCCGAGAGCAGCATGCCCGCATCCTCGCGTGTCCCCCGACAGGTTCCGTGCTGATCAGGCCCCGGTGGCCAGTCGCCGTCCAGCCGAGGGGTGGCGTGCACGCCGAGCCGACAGGTTCCCTGCGGATCAGGCCCCGACGGCCAGGGTGAACGGGAGCACCTCGGCGGCGCCCGCCAGCCGCAGGGCCCGTCCGGCCACGGTGATCGTCCACCGGGAGTCGGCGAGGTCGTCGACCAGCAGCACCGGGCCGTCCCCGAGCCCGGCCAGGGTGTCCCGCATCCGGTCCGGTACGCAGAACGCGTCCCACACCCCGGCGAGCCGGAAGGCGCTGTTGCCGCCCGGACCACCCCGCGGTCCCGGCCCGTCCCCGCCGGGCGGGCCCAGGTCGAGCGGGCCCAGCCAGACCAGCCTGCCCACCTCCGCCAGATGCCGTGCCACCGAGGCCACCAGGGCGGGGCGCCGCCGGGCCGGGACCGCCGCCACCGCGACCGGCCGCCGCGCCCACTCCCACTGCCGCAGCACGTCCACGCAGGCGGTGAGCAGCGCGGGGTCGGCTGGGGCGTCCGGTGCGGTGGTGTCGAGCAGGGTCCGCAGCCGCCCGCCCCAGCCGAGGTCGGTGAGCCGGGCCACTGCCCGTCCGTCGGCCACCTGCTCGCCGGCGGGGATCCGGCCGCGGACGGGGACCCCGAGCCGGTCCATCCCGGTCGGCCACTGGGCCCTGGCGGGCAGTTCCACCCCGGCCCGTCGCAGCCGGGCGGCGGCACCGGCCCGGGCGGTGTCCGGGACGGTGACCGGGTACCAGGGCTGCGCGCACCGGTCGCAGCGTCCGCAGTCGGCGGCCCACGGATCGTCCAGCGCCTCGGCCAGGAAGCGCATCCGGCAGCCGGGCGCGCGCTGGTAGGCCAGCATCGCCGCAGCCTCGGCCTCCCGGGTGGCGGTGACCCGGGCGTAGCGCTGCCCGTCGTAGCGCCAGCCGGCGCCGGTGGCCTTCCAGCCGCCGTTGACCCGTTCCACCGCGCCCTCGACGTCGAGGACCTTCAGCAGCAGCTCCAGCCGGGTCCGGCGGACGTCCGCCACCGTCTCCAGGGCGGCGGTGGACAGCGGGCCGGGTGCGGTGTCGAGCGCGGCGAGCACCGCGTCGGCCTGGTCCTGCCGGGGCATCGACGCCGTGGCGAAGTACCGCCAGATGTCCCGGTCCTCCGCTCCCGGCAGCAGCAGGACGTCCGAGCGCTGGGTGGCCCGCCCGGCCCGGCCGACCTGCTGGTAGTACGCCACCGGCGAGGACGGCGCGCCGAGGTGGACCACGAAGCCGAGGTCCGGCTTGTCGAAGCCCATCCCGAGCGCGCTGGTCGCGACCAGGGCCTTGACCTCGTTGCGGCGCAGCGCGCCTTCGGCGTCCTCCCGCTCGGCGGCGTCGGTGCGGCCGGTGTAGGCCCGGACCGGGTACCCGGCGTCGGCGAGCATGGCGGCGACGTCCTGCGCGGCGGACACCGTGAGCGCGTAGATGATGCCGCTGCCGTCGAGTTCGCCCAGGTGGGCGGTGAGCCAGGCGAGCCGGTCGGTGGCGGCCGGCAGGTCGAGCACCCCCAGCCGCAGGCTCGGCCGGGCCAGGGGTCCGCGCAGGGTGGTCACCTCATGTCCGCCGGTCCCGAGCTGTTCGGCGACGTCGTCGACGACCCGGGCGTTCGCGGTCGCCGTCGTGGCCAGCACGGGGGTCCCCGCGGGCAACCGGTCCAGCAGGTCGCGGATCCGGCGGTAGTCCGGGCGGAAGTCGTGTCCCCAGTCACTGATGCAGTGCGCCTCGTCCACCACGACCAGCCCGGCCCGCGCCGCCAGTCCCGGCAGCAGCTCGGCCCGGAACCGGGGGTTGTTCAACCGCTCCGGGCTCACCAGCAGGACATCGACGGTGTCCGCGGCCAGGGCCTGCGCCACCTCCTCCCACTCGTGGGCGTTGGCGGAGTTCATCGTCACCGCCCGGACCCCGGCCCGGTCGGCGGCGGCGACCTGGTCGCGCATCAGGGCCAGCAGCGGGGACACGATGAGGGTCGGACCGGCACCCGCGTCGCGCAGCAACCGGGTGGCGACGAAGTACACGGCGGACTTGCCCCAGCCGGTCCGCTGCACGACCAGCACCCGGCGCCGGTCCACCACGAGCCCGGCGACCGCCTCCCACTGCCCGTCCCGGAAGCCCGCGTCCCCGCGTCCGACCAGGGCCCGCAGGGCGGCCTCCGCGGCGGGGCGCAACGCCTCGGCGGCCCCGGCAGCAGAATGCAGGGCCTCGGCGGGCCCGGCGGGCACGGCCCGGGTCACGCGTCGGCCTCGGTGACCCGGCCGGACTCGATCCGCAGCCGCCGATTGACCTGGACCTGGTCGAGCAGGCGGCGGTCGTGGCTGACCAGCAGCAGGGTCCCGGGGAAACTGCTCAGGGCCTGCTCCAGTTGCTCGATCGCCGGCAGATCCAGGTGGTTGGTCGGTTCGTCGAGGACCAGCAGGTTCACCCCGCGGGCCTGCAGGAGGGCGAGCGCGGCGCGGGTCCGCTCACCCGGGGAGAGCCCGGCGGACGGTCGCAGCACATGTTCGGCGCCCAGCCCGTACTTGGCGAGCAGGGTCCGCAGCTCGGACTGGCCGAAGTCCGGGACCTGTTCGCCGAAGGCCTGGAGCAGGGTCTGCTCCCCGGCGAACAGCGAGCGTGCCTGGTCGACCTCGCCCACGACCACCCCGGGACCGAGCGAGGCGGTCCCGGTGTCCGGGGCCAGCCGGCCGAGCAGCACCGCGAGCAGGGTGGACTTCCCGGAACCGTTCGGTCCGGTGACCGCGACCCGGTCCGCCCAGTCGATCTGCAGGTCCACCGGTCCGAGGGTGAAGTCGCCGCGGCGCACCACCACCCCACGGCAGGTCGCCACCACCGCCCCGGCCCTCGGCGCCACCGCGATCTCCATCCGCAGCTGCCACTCCTTGCGGGGCTCCTCCACCACGTCCAGGCGCTCGATCATCCGCTCGGTCTGCCGGGCCTTCGCGGCCTGCTTCTCACTGGCCTCGCGGTGCCGGTGCTTGATGAACTTGTCCGGGTCGCTGGCTTTGCGGGCGGCGTTGCGGACCCCCTTCTCCATCCAGTTGCGCTGCGTCCGGGCCCGGTCGGTGAGAGTGCCGAGTCGGTCGGCGTACTCCTCGTAGGCCTCGCGGGCATGCCGGCGGGCCACCTCCCGCTCCTCCAGATAGGCCTGGTAGCCGCCGCCGAACACGTGGATCTCCTGCTGGGCCAGGTCGAGCTCGACCACCCGGGTCACCGTGCGGGCCAGGAACTCCCGGTCGTGGCTGACCACGAGGGTGCCTGACCGCAGCCCGGTCACGAACCGCTCCAGCCGGTCCAGGCCGTCCAGGTCGAGATCGTTGGTCGGCTCGTCCAGGGCGAACACGTCGTAGCGGGAGAGCAGCAGCGAGGCCAGTCCGGCGCGGGCCGCCTGCCCGCCGGACAGCGCGGTCATCGGGGCCTGCGGATCGGCATCCAGCCCGACCTCGGTCAGCGCCGACTCCACCCGGTCGTCCAGGTCGGCCCCGCCGAGGGCCAGCCAGCGCTCCAGGGCGTGGGCGTACCGGTCGTCCGCCCCCTCGGCGCCCTCGGCCAGGGCATGACTGGCCTCGTCGAGTTCCTGCTGGGCGGCGTCCACCCCGGTCCGGCGGGCGAGGAAGGCGGCCACCGTCTCGCCCGGGCGGCGGTCCGGCTCCTGCGGCAGGTACCCGACGGTCCCGGTGGGCGGGCTCAGGGTCACGCTGCCGTGTTCAGGTCGGGCCAGCCCGGACAGGATCCGCAGCAGGGTGGACTTGCCGGCGCCGTTGGCCCCCACCACGCCGATCACGTCCCCGGGCGCGACCACGAGATCGAGGCCGGCGAACAGGACCCGGTGCCCGTGCCCCGTGCCGAGCCCCCGGGCGAGCAGGGTCGCCGTCACCGCTGCCGCGCCTGGTCGGGCCGCTGCGGGAGGGGCCGGGGCGGACGGCACGCGCCGGAGGGGGAGTGGGTGGGCATGGCCCCATCCTGCCCGAGCCGGCCGATGACCCCGCAGCCGTTGCCGGAGTGTCCACAGGCGTCCCCGCGGTGACCGGCTGTGGACGACTCGAGCGCGGCGGCTGCCGGATCGCCTCGTCGCCCGGCCTGTCCCCAGTAGGGTTGGCGGACATGAGACCGGAGCCGCTGCTCCTGCCCAACAACCAGTTCGACCACTTCTACCTCGGCGGGGACCGGATCAGGGCCCTGCGCGGTGGTCCGGGCGGCCCCCAGCGGCCCGAGGAGTGGATCGGTTCGGCCACCACCCGGTTCGGTCAGTCCCGGCAAGGTCTGTCGGCGCTGCCGGACGGGACGCTGCTGCGGGAACGGGTGGTTGCGGACCCGGTGGCCTGGCTCGGCCCCGAGCACACCCACCGCTACGGCGGTTACGGCGTGGAACTGCTGGTCAAACTCATCGACGCCGGGCAGCGGCTGCCGGTCCACCTGCACCCCGACCGGGCCTTCGCCCGCGAGCACCTCGGCCTGTCGCACGGCAAGACCGAAGCCTGGTACGTCCTGGACGCCGAGCCCGGCGCCGTCGTGGGGCTGGGATTCCGGGAGCCGATGGCGCCCGGACAGGTGGCGGAACTGATCCGCGACCACGACTCGGCGCGGCTGGTCGAGTCGGTGCACCACCTCGCCGTCCGCCCCGGGGACGCGGTGCTCGTGCCGTCCGGGACGGCGCACTTCATCGGCGCGGGCGTGCTGGTCCTGGAGCTGCAGGAGCCCACGGACCTGTCCATCCTCCTGGAGTGGGAGGGGCTGACCGTCGACGGCGAGCGGGACGGTCACCTCGGACTCGGCTTCGACACCGCCCTGCAGGCCCTCGACCTGCGCGCCTGGACCCGCGACGACCTGGACGCCTGCGTCCGGCGCGCGGAACCGGCGGTCGCGGCGGGGGTGCAGGCCCGCGCGATGCAGGCAGTCCCGGGGATGGTCGGGGTACTGCCGTCCGGTGCCGAGCCGTACTTCCGGGCCGACCAGCTGGCTCCGGCGGGCGGGGAGATCGGCGTACCGGCCGGGTTCGCCGTCCTGCTCCTGGTCGACGGGGACGCGACCGTCGGCACGACGGAGGCGGGCGCCCATCAGGTCCGCCGCGGGGATGCCCTGCTGATCCCGTGGAGTGCCGGGGACTGGACCCTCGAGGGGGACGGCGTCGGCCTGCTCGCCCGGCCCCCGGCTCCGGACGCTCCCGAAGGCCGCTGACCGCCCCAACGACGCCGGCCGGCCACGCCCCCGAGGGGAGCACGGCCGGCCGGTGTGCAGGTGGCTGCCGGGTGCAGGCCGGTCAGTGGGCGGTGGAGACCTTCGGGCCCTTCGTCTGCCCGATCGCGGCGAGCAGTTCCTCGAACCACGGCTGGTCGGTGTCGAACGGCTTGCCGCCCTTGATCCGCGGGAACTCGATCGCCCGCAGCCGGCCGCCGTTGCCCTCGTCGTGGCCGATGACGCCGCTCTCCCCGCGCAGCGCGCACTCCACCGCGAGGTCCGTCATGCCCTTGATCAGGCGCAGGTCCTCGCTGTTGGCGGCGGCCGACCGGGAGAAGTAGCCGCTCTTCTGCACCATGGTCTTCTCGGCGCCGACCTGGCCCGCGAACTGCTTGGCGAACCAGGCGCCCGGGTTGATCGTGTCCAGCTTGACGTGGCCGAAGGCGTCCTTCCCCGGCTCCTCGCCGCGGGCCACCATCTCCTCGACGATGGTCTCCACCCCGGCGCCCTCGGACAGGAAGATGTTCACGCAGCCGAGCTCGTCCATGACGCCGCGCAGGCGCTTGGCCTCCTGGGCGATGTCGAACGCCAGTTCGGGGACGAAGACGGCGTGCACGTCCCAGCGTCGCGGGTCGTTGCCGAACCCGGCGAACTGCTGGGTGGCCAGCCACTCCCGGTACTTCAGCGCGGTGGCCGCAGTGAGCCAGCCGCAGTGCCGGCCCATCACCTCGTGGACGATGAGCATCCGCGGGTTCGAGGTGTGCTCGGCGATGATGTTGCGGGCGAACACCGCGCCCTGCTCGGCGGCCGTCCAGGCTCCCAGGCTCTGCCGGATCGGGATCACGTCGTTGTCGACGGTCTTCGGCAGGCCGACCACGGTCAGCTCGTAGCCGTTGGTGTGCAGGTAGGCCGCCAGATCGGCCGCGGTGGTGTTGGTGTCGTCGCCGCCGATGGTGTGCAGCACGTCCACCCCGTCCCGGGTGAGCTGCTCGGCCGCCACGTGCAGCGGGTCCTGGCCCTCCTGCACCAGTCCGCGCTTGACCGCGTCCTTGACGTTGGTGAGCTTCACCCGGCTGTTGCCGATCGGGCTGCCGCCGAACCGGTGCAGCAGGTGGGCGTTGGCGCGGACCTCAGGGGTCACCGGGACCGAGCGGCCGGCGAGCAGGCCCGCGTACCCGTCCAGGTAGCCGATGATCTCGACGTCGGGGGCGATCTCGGTGTAGCGCTCGATCAGGCCGCCGACGGCCGACGACAGGCAGGGGGCCAGACCCCCGGCGGTGAGCAGGGCGACACGGCGAACGGGCATGGCGAAGGCTCCGGAAGGTCGAATCGGCACTTGTCTCGGGGGGTGCTCGGGCACGCCGGTGTGCGCTGTCCACCCTAGTCGGGCGGCCGGGGGACCTGCGTCCTGCACGACCTGGCGCGTCCGGCGGCGCGGGTGCCCCTGGTTCCCGGCCGCCGGTCGGCGGTCCCTGGTCTCCGGGTCCTGGTCCGCCCCGGTCGGCGGTCCCTGGCCCCTGTCGTCGGTCCCCCGGGCGTTGTCGGTCTCCCGGGCGCGGAGCCGGACGGGTGGTGCATCCGGGTGGACCTGAGGGCGGCGGCTGGCTGCGGGCCGGCGGACCATCCGTCCGGGCTATCAAGTCGGGGGCCGGTCCGGCCGGGGTAGCAGGTACGCGCCGCCGACCGGCAGCGTGCCCGTCGCACTCGGGGGAGTCGCGCATGCTCCGTCGCCTCGCCGTCCGCCCGTTCGCCGCCACCGCGCTGTTCGCCGCTCCGGCGCTCGCGCTGGCCTACCAGGTGCCCGCGGACGCCGCCTCGACCGGTTCGCCCTCCCGCTGCGCCGGGTCCAAGGCCACCATCGTCGTCACCGCGAAGTCCCCGCACGTCGTGCGCGGAACCTCGCGCCGGGACGTGATCCTGGTCCGGGTGGCCGGGCACGTGATCCTGGCCGGGGCGGGCAACGACCTGATCTGCGGCTCGGGCGGCGCCGATGTCGTGGACGCCGGGCCGGGCAACGACCGGGTGCTCGGCGGCGGCGGCAACGACACGCTGTCCGGCGGGACCGGCAACGACGTCCTCGACGGGGGCGCCGGCAACGACACCCTCAACGGCGGCTCCGGCAACGACACCCTCTCGGGGGGAGCCGGTGACGACGACCTGAGCGGGGACGACGGCAACGACACCCTGGACGGCGGACCCGGGTCGGACACCGTGGACGGCGGGCACGGCAGCGACCACATCGACCACGGCAAGGACGACCACGTGACCTCCGACCCGTCCGACCACGAGCAGGAGTCCGACGATGACGGCCCCTGGTCGGACCCCACCCCGGAACCGTCCGGCCCCGACCAGTCCCCCGAGCCGTCGAGCCCGGACCCGTCGCCGAGCCCGAGCCCGTCCACCTCGCCCACGACCGACCCGTCGGTCAGCCCCTCGCCGACCACCACCTGAACCCGACCTGGTGACGCGGGAGCTCCGGCGATCGCAGCCCGGAACTCCCGCGTCGCCGGCCTTTCCCGGGTCACCCCCGGTGCCGCCCGTCACCGCGGACGTCCGGCTGCCTGGCCGGGGAACTGTGCGGGGTTCCGGCGTGTGATGGGACAGGATGAGCCCATGCCCGACCTCACCACCCCGCGCGCCGTCGCCGACCGGTACGTCGACGACCTGGTCGCCCTCGACCCGATCACCGCGACCGGGCTCGGCCTGCCCGACGGCGCCGACCGTTTCCCGGACCTGTCCCCGGACGGGATCGCGGCCGAGGCCGACCTGCAGCGGCAGACCCTGGCCCGGCTGGCCGAGGTACAGGACCACGCCCGGGCGACCGGAAGCCCGCTCGACGACACGGACCGCCGTTGCGCCCGGCTGCTCGGTGAGCGGCTGACGGCGAGCCTGGCCCTGGCCGACGCGGGGGAGCCGCTGCGCTCGCTGAGCAACCTGTTCTCCCCGGTCCAGTCGGTCCGGCAGGTGTTCGTCCTGATGCCGACCGCGACCGCTGGGGACTGGGAGACGATCGCCGCCCGGCTGCACCGGGTCCCACAGGCCCTGGACGGGTACCGCCGGACCCTCGCCGAGGGCATGGCGCGCGGTCTGCCCGGCGGTCCGGCGCAGGTGGACGCGGTCGTCGAGCAGTTGGACCAGTGGCGGGCGGGTGGCGGCACGGGGTGGTTCGGCCGGTTCGCCGCGGCCGCACCCGAGCAGGCCACCGGGTCCGCCGCTGCCCTGGCGGCGGGTGCCGCGGCCGCCGACGCCGCCGTCGGACAGTTGCGGGACTGGCTGGCCGGCAGTTACGCGCCGCATGCCCATGAGCACGGTCGTGACCAGGTCGGCGAGATCCGGTACGCCCGGTCGGCCCGGTACTGGACCGGCTCCGACCTGGACCTGGCCGAGGTCTACGCCTGGGGATGGCAGGAGTACGCGCGGCTGGACGGCGAGCTGCGGGCCGAGGCGGCCAGGGTGCTGCCCGGCGCCACCCCGCGCGAGGCGATGACCTGGCTGGACGGCAACGGGCCCGCCGTCGAGGGCGTGGACGCCGTCCGGGAACGGCTGCAGGCGATGCTCGACGAGGCGGTGCACGCCCTCGACGGGGTGCACTTCGACCTGGCGGAGCCGGTCCGCCGGGTGGAGGCGATGATCGCGCCGGAGGGCAGCGCCGCCGCGCCGTACTACACCCCGCCCGCCCTGGACTTCTCCCGCCCGGGCCGGACCTGGCTGCCCACGCTCGGCCGGGACCGCTTCCCGCTGTGGGACCTGGTGAGCACCTGGTACCACGAGGGCGTTCCCGGACATCACCTGCAGCTGGCGCAGTGGGTGTACGTGGCGGGGGAGCTGTCCCGGTACCAGAGCAGCCTCGGCATGGTCGGGGCCAATGTCGAGGGCTGGGCGCTGTACGCCGAGCGGCTGATGGACGAGCTCGGATTCCTCGGTGACCCGGCCGCCCGGCTGGGGTACCTGGACGCCCAGCAGCTGCGCGCGGTCCGGGTGATCATCGACATCGGGATGCACCTGGAGCTGCCCGTGCCCGCCGACCAGGGCGTCCCGGAGCCGTTCGCGCCGGGGCAGCGCTGGACCCCGCAGCTGGCCCGGGAGTTCTTCGGCCGCAACAGCGGGCGCCCGGCGGCCTTCCTGGACAGTGAGCTGGTCCGCTACCTGGGCGCCCCCGGACAGGCGATCAGCTACAAGCTCGGCGAGCGGGCCTGGCTGGCCGGCCGGGAGGCGTCCCGCACGGCACATGCCCGGCGCGGTGAGGCCTTCGACGCCCGGGCCTGGCACATGGCGGCACTGTCCCAGGGGTCCCTCGGCCTGGACGACCTGGTCGCGGAGCTGTCGGCGTTGTAGGCCGCCGGGCGGACGGTCGCACCCGGCGGGCGGGGTTCGCCGTGCCGGTTCAGACGTGGAGCTGGTCGAGGAGAGCAGGGAGGCCGGGCGTGCGCGCACTGGTGATGGAGGAGTTCGGTGCCGCGCCGCGGTTGCGCGAGGTGCCCGACCCGGTCTGCCCGCCGGACGGGGTGGTGGTCCGGGTCGAGGCGACCGGGCTGTGCCGCAGCGACTGGCACGCCCTGGCCGGGCATGACCCCGACGTCGTCCTGCCGCACGTCCCCGGGCACGAGTTCGCGGGCGTGGTGCACGAGGTCGGTGCCGCGGTCGCCGGCTGGAGCCCGGGGGAGCGGGTGACCGCTCCCTTCGTGCACGCCTGCGGGGACTGCCCGGTCTGCCGGGCCGGGGACCACCAGGTCTGTCCGCGGCAGACCCAGCCGGGGTTCAGCCGTTGGGGGTCGTTCGCGGAGCTGGTCGTCGTCGAGCGGGCGGCGGTCAACCTGGTCCGGCTGCCGGATGCCGTCGACACCGTGACCGCGGCGGCACTGGGCTGCCGGTACGCCACCGCCTTCCGGGCCGTGGTCCAGGTGGGCAGGGTCCGGGCCGGGGAATGGGTGGCGGTGCACGGCTGCGGCGGGGTCGGCCTGTCCGCGGTCCAGGTGGCCCGGCAGGCGGGGGCCCGGGTGGTCGCCGTGGACGTCCGGGACGAGGCGCTGCAGGTCGCCGCCGCACTCGGTGCCGAGCTCACCATGAACGCCGCCGCGCTCACCCGCGACGACCCGCTCGGGGAGGCGTCCGAAGCCGGCGGACCGGACGACGTGCTGTCCCGGCAGCGGGCGGCCACCCGGGTGGCGCAGGCCGTGCGTGAGGCCACCGGCGGCGGTGCCGCGCTGTCCCTGGACGCCCTGGGACATCCCGCCACCGCGGCCGCCTCGATCGGCGGGCTGCGCCCGCGCGGCCGGCATGTCCAGGTCGGGCTGCTGCCGCCGGCCCTGGGCTGGCCCGCGCTGCCGATGCACCTGGTCATCGGCGGGGAGCTGGAACTGCTCGGCAGTCACGGGATGGCTGCGCACGGGTACCCGGCCCTGCTGGAACTGGTCGCCGCGGGCCGGCTGGACCCGGGCGGGCTGGTCACCGCGACGATCGGGCTGGCCCAGGCCGGTCCCGAGCTGGCGGCGATGGGGGAACGTCCGCCGACCGGGGTCACCATGATCGATCCCCGGCGCTGAGCTGATCCTGCCCGCGCCGCCGACCTCGTCGACACGGTCCGGCATCACGGCGGGTGTGGTTCCCGGGGCCGTGGGCCCGGTGGCAGGCATCGGCCGAACGGGTGAAAGGTCCCCCGGACGGCTCAACCGGACCGGGCCCGTGGACCGATGCGGATCGCGAACGGGTGGCCGCGACCCGCCGCCGCCGGGGAACCCGTCATCCGGATTCCGGGAGGCTCCCCGTGCTGTCCGCGCCCAACCCCGCAGCCCTGCCGGTCGCCCACGATCCCGCCCCGGCGGACCGTGCCGGCGCCGCCCTGGTCACGGCGGTCCCCGCTCCGTCCGCCCCCGCGGACGACGACCTGCGTGCCCTCTCGTCGCCCGCGCCCTCGTTCGCTCCAGCCACGCCCCCGGACCCGGACCCGGCACCGGCTCCCGCTGTGCACTCCCGGCCGGAGAGCGGCGACCTGCCCGGCCGGACGGACCCGCCGGCGTCCGGTGCCGCGCTGGACGCCGTCGGTGCCGGCTTCTGCCTGCACGGCCCCGGACCCACCCTGCTCGAGGCCAACGCCACCGCCCGGGACCTGCTCCGGCTGGGCCTCGGTCCGGGTGCCGACGCCGGCGCGGTCGACCTGTCCGGTGCCCCCGCCGACCCGCTCGCCCACCCGACGCTGCTGGCTCTGCGGACCGGTGAGCCGGTGCAGGGGATCGTGCTCGGGGTCCATCCCGGGACGCCCCGGGCGCGCTGGGTCCGGGTGGACGCCGCCGTCGTGGCGGCCGGTCCCGCGGCGGACCGCCGGGTGGCCACCCTGCTGGTCGACGTCACCGCGCAGACCGAACGCTCCCGGGAGTCCGCGGCCGCCGCGGAGCGGGCCACCCGCCTGATGGAACCGGTCGCCGACGTCATCTGCCGGCTGGACGACCGGGGCCGGTTCCTCGACGTGACCCGTTCCGCCGCAACCGTTCTGGGGCACGAGCCGGAGGACCTGTTCGGCCGGACCCTGGCCGGGCTGGCGCATGTGGAGGGGGCCGAGCAGTTGCGGCAGGCCCTCACCGACGCCCGGACCGGTGGCCTGGGCCATGTCGTGGTGCGCTGCCGTCGGCGGGACGGTGAGCTGCACTGGATGGACATCGAGGT
>DASTGO010000112.1:0-5212 GCA_035719045.1 Kineosporiaceae bacterium
ACGCGCCCGACGACCCGTCCCCGCCACCGGCAGCAACGGCTCCAGCACAGCCCACGCCGCATCCGTCAGATCACCACGCCCCACGACCAGGACGAACCAGACCCCCCAAGCGCAAATTCCCCTTCCGAAACAGGCCCTAGGGCATCGCCGCAGGTCGGGTGTGTAACGGAAGCCGTGTCCGCGGCAATGTCACGCCGCCGGGGGTTGGTGACGGAGGGCCCGGCTACAGTCGCCAGGCTGTGGACATGTGTACGAGGGAGATTCGATTGACCACCACCGACTCGGACGAGGAGTGGGCTCGCTACCTCCTCGAGCAGGTGCTGGGGACCGCGGTCCGGTGCACGGATCGGGGCGGGAAGGGCGGGAAGGGCCGGACGGACCTGGCCTTCGAACTGGGTGATGGCGCGGGTATCGCCGAGGTCGTTTCGACCCGGGACCCCCAGGTGGAGCTCCTCGGGGACACCATCGCCCGCCAGCGATACACGAGAGTGCCTGACTTGAATTGGCTGTGGTTCGTCACTCTCACGCCCAGCACACGTGTCAACGACCTCCGCTCCAGGCTGCCCCGACAGCTGCGCGAACTCGAGGAGCGCGGAGTCGCGCAGGTACATGACCAGGCCACCCGGATGTTCCGTCTCCCGCCGGAGCTGCAGTCGGTTCCCGACTGTTCCGCCGTGGCACCGACACCGGACCACCCTGCCGGCTACATGCTGATGACGCCCTGCGTCGGTGGATTCCCGGGCGGCGGTGACAGGGCCATGGATCAGGTCGAGACCTTCCTGCTCTCCCGGCCGGGCAAGGCCGCGAAGCTTGGCACGGAGGCGGCCCGCCTGCGCCAGACGGGAGTCGAGGTACGGCACCGGGAGATCGTGGTTCTGCTGGAGCTGTTCTCGAAGGCGTCTGAAGACGCGTTCCGCTTCCTGGTTGACGGCGAGGATCCGGCAGGTCTTCGGCCACCCGCGCTGCAGGAGGGAGTCACCGGCCTCTGGCTCATCCCCCTGTTCCACTTCCCCCCGACCTGTCCGGTGCTGCATTGGACGATCGGTGCCCAGAAGTGGACGTGCACACAGGTGGAGGTCCCGGGCCAATCCCACGCGTGACCCGGCCCTGGGCCTGCCGCGGATAGGGACGGACTATCTGCGGTAGCCGGCCCGCCGACCTGGGCGGACGCCCGCCCGCGGCAGGGGTGAGTCGTGGTGCTTATCTGCGACGGCTACGGCCGGGCCTCGTCGCCCGTCGTGTGCGGGGGCGGCTCCATCAACGTGGTCCCGTTGCTTTCACAAGATCGCCTGCCATGGTTCGGCCAAGCCAAGGAACCTTGGACTCAGACAAAGATCCCCAAGGCTTGAGAGGGTCCCCGCACCATGCGCGATCAAGGTGAGTGGGTGGTGTCACCCGAAAACCGCGTGCCGGCGCCGTGCACCGTGCCGGTCTGTGCCCGGTACGGAGAGGACCTGCTCGGCGAGGTCACCTTCACCGGCCTGGGTGGCTACGACCAGGACATCGCGCTCATCCGTAGCCAGGCCTGGTGGCAGGGGTGGAAGGTTCTTGAGCACCGGCAAGCCGAGGAGACCCCAGAGCTGATCTTCTATGCCGAGCGTGTCCCGGGGAGGCAACCGACGGATGCTTCAGCAGGTGCACATGGCGACCATGGGTTGCTCATTCTGGTGCTGTTACTAGGGACGTTACTGGCGGTGGGGCTGTACGCCTGGGGGTGGGAGCTCGTCTGGATCCTGGTCTGGGGCTGCAGCGGCCAGTGGCTCCCCTGGCTGCTCTCCTGGCTGCGAAAGGGCGTTTCTAGGCTGAAGGCAGGCTCGGACGACGGCCCGTCGACTCCGGGCTGCGACATGTGAGCAGAGTGGATCGCTAGCCACCCAGGGACGCAAAGGCGCAGGTAGAGGAGGGGTGGGCGGGGGGCCTAGGCGGGGAGGAGTTCCTGGTGCGGCCATGTCTCCAGGCGCGTCCCGACTACCGGATAGGAGGGATCCCGGTCGTCCCGGACTGGGGAAATTTCCTGATCTTCACCCGGTCTACCCACGAAGATGATCTTCTGGGGGTGTCTGTCGGATCGGGTGGGAGGAGTTCACATGATCGGGACCACGGTGGGGAGAAGCTGGGCGCGAAGCCGTGGGGTGGTCCGGCGACTGGGTGCCGTCCTGGTCTCGGCGTCGGTGATGCTCGCCCCGACGCCCGCGTTGGCCGCAACCCCCGCGCCTGCGGCGGTGGGGGCCCCGTCGGCGGTGTCGTCCGTGGCCGGTGCGATCAGCCTGCCCGCGCTTCCCGGCCGGTACCCGGTGGGCACGGTGACCCGGGAACTGGTCGACCACTCCCGGGTCGACCCGTACGCGCCGACCCTGCAGGATAGGGCAGTCATGGTCCAGGTCTGGTACCCGGCCCGGCACGCCGACCGGTTCCCGACAGCGCCCCTGCTGACCCCCGCCCTCGCAGCCTTCCTGGAGAAGGAGAACGGTCTGCCCGCGGGCCTCTTGTCCACCGTCCTGACCCGGGCGCACCGGGGCGTACCCGCCGCGCGCCCGCAGGACGAGCAGTCAGGGCAGGAGGGGTGGCCGGTGGTGCTGTTCTCGCCCGGCTGGGGGTTCAGTCGCAGCCTCTACAGCACGATGGTCGAGGATCTGGCCAGCCGGGGCTATGTCGTGGTGGCCATCGACCACCCGTACGACGCCGATGCGGTGGAGATGGCCGACGGCCACCTGGTGCTGGGCAACCAGCCGGTCACGGAGGCGGCAGCAGTCCGTGCCGCCGAAGTCCGCGTCGATGACACCCGTTTCGTCTTGGACCAGCTGCCCGTCCTGCGGGCCGGCCTGCGGCTGCCCCTGGACCTGCACCGGGTGGGGATGTTCGGCCAGTCGATGGGGGGTGCCACCGCGGCTTCGGCGATGCTGGCCGACCGGCGGATCATGGCTGGCGCCAACCTGGACGGCAGTTTCTTCGGGCCGGTGGTCGACCGTGGCCTGGACCGCCCCTTCCTCCTGCTCAGCGGCGCCGGCCATGATAGGTCGACCGATCCCACCTGGGCCGCCGCGTGGCCGAAGCTCCGCGGCTGGCACGCGAACCTGATGCTCGCCGGTTCCGAGCACATGACCTTCTCGGACATCGCAGTCCTCGCCGGACCCCTGCAGCTGGCCACCCTGCTGCCACCCGGGCAGCTGGAGGCCATGGTCGGCACCATCGACGGGCTGCGAGCCGCCGAGATCCAGCAGACCTACCTCACCGCCTACTTCGACCGCTTCCTACGCCACCGCCCGGCGCCCCTGCTGAACGGCCCGGACCCGCGCTACCCCGAAGTCCTGTTCCAGGCCTGAGCAGTCGGACATCCGGGTGTCGGAGAAACGATCGTTTATCCGACACCTGGCCGTCCGGGGTTCCGTCCGCGGTCGACCTGCGGTGATGCCTGCCGTGAGGTGTCGGAAGACGTGTCGGGAAGTCCGCGGGCCTGGCTCAGTGGGTAACTGCCGTTATCCACTGACCAACCTCGCTGATGATCCCCGTATGGGGGCTCTTCGTAGTTCCGCGTGATCACCCGGTGGTAGAGGGCTCGTGGCCCTGCGCTGGGATGGGAGTTGCTGAGACAACCTTCCCTGTGAGGACCACGAGCTGTGATCGAGCCTATGGGTTCGCGGCGTGATGCTGCGAGCGTGCTGTTCAACCTGCCCGGATACCGGGTGCTGGATGCTGTTGAGGACCCTGAGACCGGGTCGCGTCGGGTGGTGGTGGAGGCCGTGGATGACGAGGCGGCTTGCCCGGCGTGTGGGGTGCTGTCCTGGCGGGTGCATCAGCGGACGTTGCAGCGGGTGCGTGATGTGCCGGTCGGCGGGGCGGTGGAGGTGCGGTGGCGTAAGCGCCGGTTCGTGTGTGCTGAGCGGTTGTGCGCGAAGCGGACCTTCACCGAGCACACCGGTGAGGTTCCGCCTCGGGCCCGCACGACGGGGCGGCTGTGGGACGCGGTGCTGGCCGCTGTGACCGGCGCGGGCCGGGCGGTCAGCGAGGTCGCCGCCGCGCACGGGGTGTCGTGGTGGACGGTGCAGACGATCGTGAACGCCGCCGCCGTGCTGCACGACGAGGCGGACGTGCCGGTGGTGCGCCGGTTGGGGATCGATGAGCACCGGTACCGGTCGGTGAAGTACTTCCGTGACCCCGAGTCCGGGTCCTGGCGGCGGTACGAGCCGTGGATGACCACCTTCGTCGACCTGGACACCGGCCGGCTGCTGGGCGTGGTCGATGGGCGTGACAGCGAGGGCGTGCGGGGTTGGCTGACCGCTCGCCCGCAGGCCTGGCGCGAGCAGGTCCAGGTCGTGGCGATCGACCCGTCCGCGGCGTTCAGGAAGGCCCTGCGCGAGCAGCTGCCCCGGGCCGCGGTGGCGGTTGATGCGTTTCACCTGGTCAAGCTCGCCAACGACATGGTCACCGGGGTCCGGCAGCGACTGGTTCAGCAGACCAAGGGTCGCCGCGGCCGCAAGGCCGACCCGTCCTGGGCACACCGCAGGCTGCTGCTACGCGCCGGGACACCCTGCGCCCCGCCGGGCTGGCACGGCTGCGGGACACCTTCCGCCGCGACGACCCCACCGACGAACTCGGCGCCGCCTGGGGCGTGAAGGAACAGCTACGCAGGCTGCTGAAGACCGGCAGCCTCGCCGATGCCCACACTGAGAAGATGCGCCTGGGCGTGCTCGTCCTGGCCGCCCGGATGCCCGAGACCGACCGACTGTGGAACACCATCTGCGCCTGGTGGCCCGAGATCGAAGTCCTCATCGTCACCGGCGTCACCAACGCCCGCACCGAAGCCGCCAACACCTCGATCAAGCAGATCAAGCGCACCGGCAGGGGGTTCCGCAACCAACACCACTACCGCGCCCGTATCCTCCTGGCCAGCGCCGCCCGAAGAGCCGTGTGAACTCCGATCTCAACGCACCGGATCACGCGGAACCACGAAGAGCCGGCTTGTTGCGTGTTCGATCAGCCCGCGAACTCGCGGCGAATGGCCCCGGCCCGTAACTAACGATCTTGCGAAAAGTAACGGTAGGGATCCTGGGGAGCGCTTGGTGGTGTGGTTCAGATTGCCTTCACGGAAGGTTGTTCCGCTCCCGGTCGGCGGCCTGACCGCGACGGATTCGATCGAGGACTGGGCCGGTCGCTACCTGGACGCCGCCGTCCGCGGGGTCCGCTCCGCCGAGGTCGCAGACAAGATCGCCCT
>DASTGO010000113.1:0-8376 GCA_035719045.1 Kineosporiaceae bacterium
GGCGACGGCGGCCGCGGCGAGCGGGATCCCGATCAGGGCACCGATGACACCCCACAGGGCGCTGCCCACGAAGACCGCACCCAGGGCGATCCCGGAGTTGACGTCCATGGTCCGGCGGCTGATCCGGGGGGTGAACACGTAGGTCTCGACCTGCTGGTACACGGCGGCGAACAGCAGCACCCACAGCGCGGTCAACGGCGAGGAGAACACGACGAACAGCACCGGGACCACGATCCCGATGTAGGTGCCCAGCACCGGCACGAACTGGGCCAGCATGCCCACCAGGACGCCGAGCGGCAGCCAGTACGGCACGTCGACGGCGGAGAAGAACGTCGCGTGGAAGACGGCCGACAGCGTGGCCAGCTCGACCTTGGAGACCACGTACCCGCCCGTCTTCGCCACGGCGATGTCCCAGACGGTGACGAAGACGTCCTGGTGGGCCGGGGACAGCCAGGACCCGATGGTCCGCCGGACCCGCGGCCCGTCCGCCGCCAGGTAGAACGCGAAGACGACGAAGGTCAGCGCGTCCAGCAGCGTGGCCAGCAGCGAGGTGACCAGCCCGAGCACCCCGCCGGCGAGGTCGGAGGCGACCGTCCCGACCTGGCCGGGGGTGAGCCTGAGGCTGGTGGCGACGGAGTTCGCGTCGAGCCTGAGGTGGAAGGTGCGGTTGGCCCAGGAGGTCACCTCGGCGACCACTCCCGGGGCGGCCTGCACGAGCTCGGAGGTCTGGCTGAAGAACACGTTGCCGAAGATCACCCCGAGCAGGACGCTCACGGCCAGCACAGCGCCGCCCACGACCCCGGTGGCCCAGCCGCGGCGCATTCCCCGCCGGGCCAGCCAGGCCACCGCCGGCTCCATCGCCATCGCGAACAACCAGGACAGCAGCAGCAGGAAGAGGAACCGGCTCACCGCGTCGAACACCCACAGCGCGATCAGCCAGGCCGAGATCAGGGCGAGCACGCTGATCGTGGCCCGGCGCAGGGCGCTCGGTTCGAAGGCGATGAACCGGATCTGCTGCGGCCCGACGACGGTGACGGCCGGTGGCGCAGCGGCCGGCTCGCCCCTGCCTGCCGCACCGTCCGCGGTTCCCGTGGCGGGGGCGGTCGACGGGGCGTGGGCGGGCGGTGCGGACTCGGTGTGCGCTGCTGGTTCGGTCGGCGGTGCGGACTCGGTCGGCATGGCACGGCGCTCCTCTCCGGCAGCGAACCTAGGGCATCGGGCGGCCGATGCGCCGGTCCGACGCTACCGGCGAGAGGTGGCGCCCGCCGGGGCGGGCCGGGTTCCGCCGGGTGGTGCCGTGGGTGTCTCGCCCAGGAGCGCCCTGCGCAGCCGGGCGGGTCCCGGTGCCAGCGGTCGGCGGGCGCCCGGGGCCGGTGCTCACCCCGGAACGTTCACCCCGGAACCCGGACGGCGACGGTCATTCCCGGACCACGACGGTGCCGGCGATCCGGTCGTGCCAGCCGCGGTTGTAGCCGGATCCGTCCAGCAGCGCAGAGGCATAGACCAGGAGCTCGCCGGCGCCGCAGATCAGCACGCCCAGGGCCGGGACCAGCCAGCGCAGCACCGCCGGCCCCCAGCCCGGCAGGCTGCCGTCGCTGCGGCGCAGCACCCGGACCCGCAGCATCCGCTTGCCGATGGTCGCGCCCTGTGTGGCCACCAGCAGCGGCTCGTACCCGGCCAGCAGCAGCACCGTGAGCAGTTTCGCCGTGAGCGTCACCAGTGGATCGCCGTCGACGAGCTGGCCGCTGCCGCTGTCGTAGTGCAGTCCCTGCCCGGAGCCGAGCAGGTTCGCGGCACTCCACACCACGATCAGCGCCGCGCCGATGACCACGGCATCGACCAGCCGCGCCAGCAGGCGAACCCCGAGCGAGGCGACCGTCGGGGGTGGCGGCCAGCCGGTGTCCGGCGTGGCCCGCGCACCGGCGACGGGGTCGGGGGAGGTGGTCACAGCGCCTCCAGCGTGCGGCGGGCGAGTCCGAGCCGGGGCGCGACGGTGTTCCAGGCGTCGAGGAACTGCGTGCCGGCCTGTCGTGACGCCGCGGTGTCCCAGTCGCCGGCCAGCTTGAACGGGTCCTGCGGATTGCAGGAGGAACCGTCGGCGATTCCCTGTGCCCAGGTGACATAGGCCCGGTCCCCACTGCGGGCCCGGGTCCAGGTCTCGGTGAGGGCTGCCTTCAGGGTGGCACCGTCGGGCAGGGCGCCAACCGGGACGGCAGCGAGCCGGCCGAGCAGGTCCTCCCGGCTGTCCGCGGCCGAGGTGAGCAGGTTGGCCGCATCCTGCGCCGCCGCCTGGCCCCGGTTGCAGGTGGCCAGAGCGGCGACGGTTGCGGACACCGGGGTCCGGGCGGCCTGGTCGAGCAGGGCCTGGATTGCCTCGGCCTGCTGCCGGTCCGTGCTGGGCCGCGGGGTCGGTGTGGTCGTCGGGAGTGTGGGCGGTGTGGTCGCCGATGCCGGACCGCCCGCCGTCGCCGTGGGGGTGGGTGTCGCCGTTGCCGCGCGGCTCGGCGTGGGGGTCACCCGGCGCGGGACGAGCGCGGACACCGCGTTGTCGCGGGACTGCGACATGACGTAGAGCAGGCCGGCGCTCACCAGCCCGGCCAGGATCATCAGCGGCGGCAGCGCGAAGGCCAGCAGGGTCCGGCGCAGGGACGGGCTCGCGGGGGGCAGGGGTACCGGACCCGAGCCGACCGGCCAGCGGGCGGTCGAGGACTGTCCGGCCGTGCCCGCAGCGGCGGCCCCTGGTGACGGCGGTGTGGTTGGTGGTGACGGCGGGGTCGTCCGTGGTGACGGTGGTGCGGGGTCGGGGGCCGGTGGACCCGCGGTGGCGCGGGGTGTGGGGTCCGGTCCGCTTCCAGGGGCCTGCGGCGCGACCGCGGCCGCCGCGGGAGGGTCGGCCGGGGAAGGATCCCTGGTGGCGGCGGAACCGGGGACCGCGGTCCCGCAGCGGCCGCAGAACCGGTGGCCCTGGTCCAGGGAAGCACCGCAACTCGTGCAGAAGGCCATCGCGGCGGCAGCTCCCCTCGCGCGTGCCCGCGCCTCGCGGTCCGTGCCCCGGGGCTGACCGGGGCACGGACCCGATTCTGTCAGCGCGAGATCACCTCCCGCTGGCGGAGGTGGTCAGCGGGGGACCGGGCTGACCCTGCCCGCGGCCCCACGGCCGAGTCCGAGCTGGTGCCCGACCGGCAGCATCGCCCGGCCGCGCATCCCGTTGATCACTCCGGCGGCGGAGGCGTACCAGGCGGCGAGGGCCGTGAGTACACCGAGGTAGCCGCCGAACCTGATGGTGGTGCTGCTGCCGGAGAAGTAGCCGACGAACAGCACGATCTCGGTGATCTCCAAGATCAGGAAGACGGCCAGCACGGCCTCGTTCACCTGCGTGCTCCACAGCAGCATGTAGGTGTTGAAGATGGCGAACGCCAGCAGGATCCAGCCCAGGTCGTTGCGGACCTGGGCGGCGCTGGCCCTGCCCGCGACCAGCTGGGCGTACAACGCCAGGCCGATCCAGAACCCACCGTACGTGGAGAACGCGGTGGCGCCGAAGACGTTGCGGTTGCGGAACGCCCACATCCCGGCGAGCAGCTGGCACAGGCCCCCGTAGGCGAACGCGTAGCCGAGCCAGGCGCTGGTGCCGTGGGTCCACTCGGCGTTCTTGGCCGAGGCCAGGAAGGTGGTGAGGGCGAGGGCCGCCAGCCCCAGCGGGGCGGGGTCCGCGACGGCCTGGGCGGGGACGGCTTCGGCTGTGGGCATGGGATCGGACACGATGCCTCCTCCAAGCAGCGGCACGCGGGGTGGCGGCGGTGCAGGGGCCGGATCGCGGCCGCGTGCCGGCTCGCCGCGGTCCGGGCGGAGGCGCTTGGAGCCGGCGGAACGCTGCCGGCCCGGGGGCGCGATGGGATGGTCGGCAGGGCCAGACCGGCCACCCGGGTGCAATAACCGTCGCCATCGTAACTAAACATGACGAAAGGGGCAGAATATCCCAAGAGCATGCTCTTGCTGTTCCTGATCGGCTGGAACGACTTACACCGCCGTTCGGCTGCCCAGATCACCGCGTCCCTAGGATGGCGCCGTGACCCAGCAGGGCCGGGGGCGGCGCAAGCTCATCGAGATCGCGATGCCTCTGGCGGCGGTCGACGCGCAGTCGGTCCGGGAGAAGTCGATCCGGGTCGGGCATCCCTCGACGCTGCATCTGTGGTGGTCCCGCAAGCCGCTCGCCGCCGCCCGGGCCGTGCTGTTCGCGCAACTGGTCGACGACCCCTCGGCACGCCCGGACCGGTTCCCGACCCAGGCCGAACAGGACGCCGAGCGTGCCCGGCTGCTGGACCTGGTCGGGCGGCTGTCCGCCTGGGACGCCACAGCCGATCCCGGACTGGTGGCGCAGGCCCGCCGGGAGGTCGCGGAGAGCCTCGGCGGCCGCGAGGTCGTGCTGTGGGACCCGTTCGCAGGAGGAGGCTCGATCCCGCTGGAGGCCCAGCGTCTGGGGCTTCCGGTCGTCGCCGGGGACCTCAACCCGGTGGCGGTCCTGCTCCAGCGGGCCCTGCTGGAGGTACCCCGACGCTGGCGGGGCCGGGCGGCGGTGACCGGTCAGGATGGGCAGGGCCCGGGTCGGTCCGGGCAGGGTCCGGACGGTCCGGGCGACGGCCTGGCAGAGGATCTGCGCAGCTTCGGGCGCGACGTGCTCGAGGCCGCGGCCGTCCGGCTGCGGCCGCTGTACCCGCAGGTCCACTGGGACGGACATCTGCACGACGTGGCGGCCTACCTGTGGGTGCGCACGGTCGCCTGCGGCAACCCCGGCTGCACGGCCACGGTGCCGATGCTGAGCAATCCCTGGCTGCGCCGTGGCCGGGGCGGGGACGTCTGGCTGGATGCCCGCTGGGACGGTGAGGCGCTGCGGTTCGCGGTCGTGAACGGCAGCGGGGCGACGCCGCGGACCGGGCGCGGTGCGGTGTTCGGCTGCCTGGCCTGCGGAACGGCCACAACCCCGGATGACGTGAAGGGCCGGGCCCGCGACGGCGGACTCGGCCGGGCGCTGCGCTGCGTGGTCCCCGACGCCGGACGTGGCCGCCCCTTCCTGGTGGTGGACGAGGCCCGGGTGTGCCCGCCGGTCGCCGCGCCCGCTCCCGAACAGGATCCGGATCCCGGACACGACCTGGAACTCGAGCTGGACCCGGCCGTCACGAACGCCCCGACCTACGGTGCCTCCACGGTCGGCAGCCTGCACCTGCCCCGGCAGCGACAGGCCCTGCGGGTCTTCGCCGAGGAGGTGCGGGCGATGACCGGGCGAGTGGAGCAGGCCGCCCTCGACGCGGGCTGGGACGCCACCGACGCCGCCTGCTACGGCCGGGACATGACCGTCCTGCTCGGCCTGGTGCTCGGCCGGCTCAGCAACCGGATGTCCACCGCCTGCGTGTGGAACGCCCACCGGGGCCTGGTCGAGCAGACCTTCATCCAGAACAACGCGATCGCCTTCCCGTGGGACTTCGCGGAGGCGAACCCGCTGTCCGGGGCGTCGGGCAGCTGGACCACCCAGCTGGAACTGGTGGCGCGGGTGGTGCAGCGCTGCGACCCGGCCGCCGAGGCGGTCGTGATCCGCCAGGACGCCCGCGTCCCACCACCGCTGCCGTCGGAGGGCAGCGTCGTGGTGAGCACCGACCCGCCGTACTTCGACTACTTCCTCTACTCCTCGCTGAGTGACTACTTCTACGTCTGGTTGCGCCGGGCCCTGGCCGACGTGGCTCCCGAGCTGTTCGGCGAGCCGGGAACCCCGCGGGAGCAGGAGATCGTGGCCCGCCGGGACGACGGTGGACGCGGCTTCCTCGAGGGACTCACCGCCTCGATGGCGACGATCGCCCGCACGGCGGCCCCCGACCTGCCGCTGACCGTCTGGTACGCCTACCGGTCGACCCGAACCGGCAGCGGGCTGTCGGCGTGGGCGGCGTTCCTGTCTGCGGTGGCGCAGGCCGGCCTGATGGTGACCGCGACCTGGCCCATCCGCACCGAGCGGACCGAGGGCGTGAAGACCGGGCGGAACAGCCTGGCGTCATCCCTGGTCGTCGTGTGCCGGCGGCGGGACGATCAGGCAGACCGAGCCGGCCGGGCGCAGTACCTGGCGGGGCTGCGGGCCCGGATCCCCGCGGCGGTGGTCCGGTTGCAGGCCGACGGGGTGTCCCCGGTGGATCTGGAGCAGGCGGCCCTCGGGCCGGGCCTGGCGGTCTACACCGGCTACGCCCTGGTGAGCGGTGCGGACGGGCGTCCGTTGCCGGTGGCCGAGGCGTTGGGCCTGGTCAACCAGGTGCTTGCGGAAACTTTTGCGCGTCAGGAGGCCGAGCTCGATCCCGGCTCGGGGTTCTGCCTGGCCTGGCTGCGCCGGCACGGTTTCGGGCCCGGGCCGCGCCCGGCCGCCGAGGAGCTGGCGTGCGCGCGGGGGACGGTGCTAGCCGCCCTCCTGCACCGGGGCCTGCTCAGCGAGCAGGGGGCGACGGTCCGGCTGGTCACCGCGCAGGCGCTGCCCGCGCCCGGACCGGCGGCGACGGAACCCGGCAGCTCCTGGGAACGGGTGCTGCGGCTGGCCGGGGCCGTCGAGGCGGGCGATCACGCACGAGCCGTCGAACTGCTGGACAGCGGCGAGAACGGACCGGATCCGGTCACCTGCCGGGAACTCGCCTACGCCGCGTACCGGGCCTGCCAGGACGGCGGCCGGACGGGTGAGGCCCGGCTGTTCAACGCCCTCGGGACCGCCCTCCCCACCCTGACGGGACGGGACAGCAGCAGCGCCGGACGGTGAACGGCGGCCGGGCCGGTCGCCCGCGACACGATCCACAGGCCGGGCACAGCGTGGTGATGGGCCCCGCCTATCCGTGATGGCGAGAGTGCGCAGGTCCGCCGCATCCCCCACGGAGGCCTGAGGTCATGCCTGACCAGCACCACGCGCCCACGCCCCTCGGCCGGCAGCCCACCGCCCCGGGCACGACCCCCACCTGGGCGCTGCCCGCCGCGGCCACCGTCCGGACCCGGCTGGTCCTGGCCGGGCTGCTGCTGGCCACCCTGGCGGGCTACCTGTGGAACCTGGACCGCAACGGCTGGGGCAACACGTTCTATGCGGCGGCGGTGCAGGCAGGTACCCAGAGCTGGAAGGCCTTCTTCTTCGGTTCCTTCGACGCCGGCAACTTCATCACCGTGGACAAACCCCCGGTGTCCCTGTGGGTGATGGAGCTGTCCGGACGGGTCTTCGGGTTCAGCTCCTGGAGCATGCTCGCCCCACAGGCCCTGCTCGGCGTCGCCTCGGTCGCGCTGCTCTATGCGTCCGTGCGGCGGGTCTGGGGCGCCCACGCCGGGCTGCTCGCCGCGGCCGCCCTGGCCACCACCCCGGTCGCGGCGTTGATGTTCAGGTTCAACAACCCCGACGCGGCGCTGACCTTCCTGCTCGTGCTGGCGGCCTGGACGCTGACCCGGGCCCTGGAGCGCGGGCGCCTGCGCTGGCTGCTGGCCACGGGCGCCGTGCTGGGCTTCGCCTTCCTCACCAAGGAGTTGCAGGCGCTGCTCGTGCTGCCCGGCTTCGCCCTGGCGTACCTGCTCTGCGGGCCTGCGCGGCTGGCCACCCGGATCGGCCAGTTGCTCGCGGCGGGCGGTGTGCTGGCCGTGTCCGGATTGTGGTGGCCGGTGCTCGTGGACACCCTGCCCGCGACGGATCGCCCGTATGTCGGCGGGTCGACGGCGAACAACGTCCTGCAGTTGGCCCTCGGCTACAACGGGCTCGGCCGGATCACCGGCGAGGAGGGCAACAGCGGACCTGGCGGCGCAGGCACCGGACTTTCCGGCGGTGCTCACCCGGACGGTGCGCTCCCCGGCGGCGGTGTGCCCGGTGGCGCTCCCGGCGGTGGCGGGCCGGGTGGACCCGGCGGTTTCGGCGGCTCGACGGGGATCGGGCGGATGTTCAACGAGCAGTTCGGCGGGATGAGCGCCTGGCTGATCCCGGCGGCGGTGATCGGTCTGGGCGCAGGGATCTGGCTGACCCGGCGGGCGGTGCGGACCGACCCGCGCCGGGCGAGCCTGATCCTGTGGGGTGGCTGGCTGCTGGTCACCGCGTGCCTGCTGAGCTACGCGGGCGGGATCATCCACAGCTACTACGCGGTCGCGCTCGCCCCCGGGATCGCGGCCTGCGCCGGCATGGTCCTGCCCACGCTGTGGCGGCGCCGGGAGCGGCTCTGGGCACGGCTCACCCTCGCGCTGACCAGTGCGGCGACGGCGGTGACCGCGACGGTCCTGCTCGGCCGGGCGGGTGACTGGCTGCCCTGGCTGCAGGCCGCCGTGCCCCTCGTCGGGCTGCTGGCTGCCGTCGGGCTGCTCGTCGTCCCCCGGAAGCGGCCGGGCCCGGGGGAG
>DASTGO010000114.1:0-14770 GCA_035719045.1 Kineosporiaceae bacterium
TCAGTCGCCCGACCTGATAGGTGGGCACCGGCATCTTCCCGGCCGCGTGCCAGCGGCGGGCGGTGTCATAGGACACTCCCTGCACCGACGCCCACTCCTTCAGGTTCACACCGCCACTCTAGCACGCTAATGCACGCTAATGCACGTTGCAATGTCAACTATTGCTGCCCTGCTGCTGCTCGGGTCGGTGGCGGCCGGACACGGGGGCGATCGCTGGGCCTTCGGTGCGGGGGCCGCACTGGCCAGCGCCTGCTGGTTCACCGGACTCGGCTTCGGGGCCCGGTTGCTGAGCGGTCTGTTCGCCCGGCCCGCGGCCTGGCGGGTGCTCGACGCCGTCGTGGCGGCGACCATGACCGCCGTGGCGCTGGGACTGCTGCGCCGGTTGTGACCCCACCCCGGAGCGTGGCCGAATCCACGCGCCCGACGACCTGCTCCACGGCTCCCGGTCCGCCGACCGGGTGAATCCGGCGACGCTGGGTTATTGCGGCCGGGGGAGCCGCCGATCCCCGCTTCGACAGACTCCCACCCTTCCGGCGGACCCACACCGCCGGCACGACCGAAGAAGCCTCCATGCGCCCGCTGGTCCGCACCGCCCGCCACCGTCTCACCCGGCCCGCCACCCCTGACCGGGGACGGTCCCGCCCGTCCCGGACCCGGCTGCGGGCCATCGCCCCCGCGCTGGCCGCCGCAGCCGTGGCGACCGGTCTGGCCGGAACCGCCGTGCTGCCGGCCCAGGCGTCGGTGTCCGCGACCACCACCGGGACCGTGCGCGTGGTGATCTCCGGGCCGACCGTCGACGTCGTGGTCCCACTGGTCAGCGGTGCGCCGATCGCGTCCAGCGGGGTGCACGTCGTGGTCCTGCAGGGTCCCGGGGTTGCGCTGTGGTCCGGGGCGGCGACCCCGCAACTGGTCGTCCGGGGCACGGTCTCCGCGCGAAGCCTCACCCTCGGCAGCCAGACCTGGACCGCGGTGGACGCCGGGGACTCCCAGTCGGTCAACCTGCCCGTCCTCGTGCTGCGCCAGTCCCGGGTCACCGGGTCGACCTTCACCTCCCCGGCGCGTGGTCAGGTGTCCGCCGTGGTGAAACTGCAGCACTTCGACCCCGCGCTCGGCCGGTGGGCGCCCAGCAAGCGCAGCCCCGCTGTCATCCAGGGCCTGCGGGGCGGCCGCTGGGTCAACCTGACCACGCTGACGACGGACCCGGTCACCGGCACCGCGGCGGGGACGTTCCCGATGGCGTCCGGGCCCCAGCAGGTGCGCGTGGTGCGTCCCGAGGGGGCGACCGTCACCGGACTGATCTCCGCACCGCTCTCGATCCGGGTCCGCTGACCCCGTCGTCCATCCGGCACAGGTTCCCGCCACACGGAGGGCGAGCCCCGGACGGCAGCGGGCATGACGGGCGATCCCGCGACCGGATGCCCCACCACGGCAGAGCTGTTCGGTCGGGCCCGGACGCCGGTCCGAGTTGCCCGGGGTGATCTGACGTGTCTGTCAGCTATGGCAGACTCACACATCTGTACTGCCCGCCTTCGTGCAACACCCTTGGGGTGGGGACTGACCGGCCAGGGTCTGGCGGCCCTCTGTCACTGAGTGTGGAATGCGAACACTTGTCGTCATGGCGCACTACGACGCCACGGGATCCGTTGCCCCGCACGTCCGGCGGCATGTGGCCGCGCTGGGTGAGGTCGCCGACCGCCTCATCGTCGTCAGTACCGCTCAGTTCACCGATGAGGCCGCGAAGAAGGATCTGGAGAGCCTCTGCGAGCTGACGGTCCGCTCGAACGTCGGATACGACTTCTTCAGCTACCGCGCCGGCCTGGCCCAGGTCGAGGACCTGCACACCTATGACCTGGTGCTGATCTGCAACGACTCCTACATCGGGCCGGTCCGGCCGTTCACGCGCATCCTGGACGAGATGGCCGCCCGCCCCGTCGACTACTGGGGCCTGACCCTGTCCGACAGCCCGAGCCCGCATGTGCAGAGCTTCTTCATGGGATTTCGGAACTGGGTGGTCCGGTCGCAGGCGTTCACCGACTTCTGGCGGACGATGCGGCCCGCCGAGGGCCGCCAGGACGCCATCGACCGGTTCGAGCTCGGCTTCAGCGCCACCCTCGCCTCGACCGGATTCCGCGCCGGCAGCTACTTCGAGCCGACGGCCGCCGACCGGGCCCTCGCCCGGCGCCGGATGCTGTGGGCCGGCTGGTCCAATCTGGCCGACCTGCCCCCCGGTCGCCGGATCCGGACCCGGATGCGGTTGCGCCTGACCGACGAGTGGAACCCGATGGCCGCCCTGGCCGACCGGGTGCTCGACGACGGGCGGTTGCCCGTGGTCAAGTTCGACACCCTGCGCTACGACCCCTACCGGCTCGGCTCGGGGCGCCTGCTCAGGGCGTGCGAGCGACGCTACCCCGAGCACTTCGAGGGTGTGCGGGACTATCTGGAGCAGACCAACGCCATGTACCCGGATCGCCGCCCGAAGCGTCGGCTCCCCGCCGAACCCCCCGTCGCCCTGCGGCCCTTCGTCGGGTACGGCGGATGAACCAGGACCTGGCGGCCCTGCTGGGGGCGATCGGGCGGCGCATCCCCAGGGCCACTCCGCTGGTGGAACGGCTCGGCGAGCGCCGCCGGGGGCGGCAACTGGTCGACAGCGGCCTGTTCGACCTCGCCTGGTACGAACTGCAGTCCGGCTGCCGGTTCCCCTCGGCCGTGGCGGCTGCGAGCGACTACGTGCGGCAGGGTCGACGGGCCGGACTGTCACCCCACCCGCTGTTCGAGCCGGCCTGGTACGACCCGCTGGAGTGGCGGACCCGGCCGATCGAGCCCCTGGTCTACTACCTCGGACGGTTGCGGCGGCGTCCGTCGAAGATCACCCACCCGCTGTTCGGGCCTGCTCGCTACCTGGCCGACCATCCGAAGTCGCTCCAGCACCCCAGCGGCCCGCTGGGGCACTTCATGGCGTCGGTGACACCGCAGACCCCGGTCGACCTCGGGCATGTCTTCGACCGGCCGGCCTCCGCCACCTGGGGCGAGATCCGGTCCCACCTGGAGGCCGTGGTCCGGCAGCTACAGCAGGACCCGGTCGGTCCGGCCGGTGCGGTCCCGGCGCAGGCGGCAGCCTGGCCCGCGGCGCCGCAGGAGCCCCAGGACCCCGGCCGTCCGCTGGTCAGCATCGTGTTCCCCGTCCACGACGGCGTGCGCCGGCTGCAGGCCCTGCTCTCGGCGATCCTCGCGCAGCGGTTGTCCGACCTCGAGCTCCTCGTCGTGGACGCCGGCTCGACCGACGACACCGGTCCCGTGGTCGAGGGCTTCCGGCACTTCGATCCCCGGGTGCGCCTGTTCACCACCGAGTGGCGCGGCCTGGAGAACGCACGGAACGAGGGCCTGGCGGCCGCCCTCGGCCGGTACGTCGCCTTCGCGGATCCGGGCACGATCTGGGCCCCGGACTTCCTGCAGCGCATGGTCACCGAGATGGAGCGGCGAGCCCTGCCGGCGGCCCGCGCCAGCCTCGGCGAGGAGGAGAGCGGGGGACGGGTCCTGCCGGAGACGTCCGGTGACCGCGCCGAACTACTGGCCGCGGGACGCCTGGACCTGTCCGCCGTCGTGCTCCGCCGGGACCTGCTCCGCCAGACCGGCGGCACCCTTCCCGAACTCGGCTCCGCGGCCGGACATGAGCTGCTGCTGCGGGTCTCCACCCTGGTCCGGGTGCCCCGGCTGGCCGTGCTCGCCGGCGTGTACCGGCCCGAGGACGACGACGAGGACGAGGACGAGGCGGACGACGGCCGCAGCCGAGAGAACGGCCACGGGGCCCTCGAGTCCCGGTCGCTGCCCGCGGCGGACGATCCCGTCCAGCCCGCGGACGCGGCCCGCGCCCGGCACCTGCTGGACTGGGACGCCGCCACCCGCAGCCCCGACGTGGCCGGCCGGGTGGCGGTGGTGATCCCCGTCGTGGACGCCGCTCGCCTGGCCCGCGTCTGTGTCGCGGCGGCCCTGAGATCCGCCGACCGCAGCGGCCTGGACCTCGAGGTGATCCTGGTCGACCACGGGCAGTTGCGCTCGGAGCAGGTCTGCCTCGGGGCACTGACCCTGGCCGACCCTCGGGTCCGGGTGGTCCGGACGCCGCCGCGGATCAGCCGGCCGCTGGCGTTCGACGCCGGGATCGCCGCGGCCCGGGCGCAGTACGTTGTGACCTGCCCACCGGAGCTCGAGCTGCTGCCCGGTGTGCTGGAGGCGATCGTCGAGGCCCTGCGCGACGAGTCCACCGGATGCGTCCAGCCGGTGATCGTGGGCACCGACGGCACCGTGGCCTCGGCGGGCCTCGGGTTCACCGCGGGCGGGGCCCAGCCGGTACCGCTGTTCCGGGGACATCCGGTCGACGACGTGCTCGCCCTCGGCGAGATCACCCGCATCCCGGCTCTGCTCGGCGAACTCTGGGGGGCCAGGCGCGCGGACCTCGCCGCGGTGGGCGGACTCGACTGCGGTTTCGCGCAGTCCTGGGCCGAGGCTGACCTGTCCCTGCGGCTGGCCGCCGCCGGGCGCGGCTCCTGCCGGCTGCTGCCGAACGTCCTTGCGGAGGTCTCCGGCGACGCCCGGCCTCCCATGCCGATGCCGCGGCTGGTCGCCGACACCTGGCGGTTCGTCGCGCGGTGGCGCGACCGGCTTCCCCGGCAGGGGCAGGCGGCCTGGGCCCTCGCCGGGCTGAACGTCGCGCACCATCAGGTGACCCGGCGGCAGGAAGATCCGTCCCGGTTGCGCGCCGTGGTCACGCGGCCGCCCCGGCTCGTGGCCGACGGTCCCGCCCGGGGCAAGCCCTCGCTGCGCTGGTCGGTGAAGGTCCCCGGATCCGGCCTGCCGCTGGCCCGGCTCGGACGGGAGTGGCGGTTCGCCGCGCAGATCGCGCAGGCGCTGCGGGTCCTGGGCCAGGACGTGGTGATCGACGGCCGGGAGAGCTACCGCCGCCCCACCGCCTACCTCGATGACGTCAACCTCGTGCTCCGCGGCGCCGACCCGGTGGACGCCGAGAGCCCGGCGACGGGGCTGCTGTGGGTGATCGGCCAGCCCGAGGAACTCGCCGTGGACGAACTACGCAGCTACGCGCGGGTGCTGTCCACCAGTCCGCTGTGGGCGCAGCGCGCCGGCACACGGTACGAGATCGACGTGGAGGTGCTGCCCCCGGCCACCGACCCGCTGCGGTTCCGGCCCGGTACCGACGAGCCGCAGACTCCTGCGGACGAGTTCGGACCCGACGGTGTGCCGAGCCTGCTGTACGTGGGCGACCGCCGCGGCAGGGTCCCGCACGGGCTCCGCAACGCCCTGGAGATCGGTGCGGACCTGCACGTCTTCGGGGCCGGGTGGGAGGACGTGCTGCCCGAGGAGGTGCTGCGCGGCCCGCGTCCCGGGGCAGAGCGTCTGGGCGAGCTCTACCGGCGGGCGGGAGTGGTGCTGCTGGACCACCGCGACCCCGAACGGCTGGGGGGTTTCGTGTCCGCCTCCGCCTACGACGTGCTGGCCTGCGGCAGCAGACTCGCCTGCGATGCGGTCCAGGGCCTGGAACTGGCCCTGCCGGAGGGCCCCCGGGTCTGGGAGACGGCCCCGGACCTGGCCGAACTCCTGGACGACGTGCAGCAGCACTTCCCGGACCGGGCGGCCCGCCTGGCCCTGGCCCGCACCGTGCGCGATCAGCACAGCTGGCACGGCCGTGCCACCCGGCTGCTCGACCTCGCGCTGGCGGCCAGGGAGGGGGCACCGCTGCCGGACGAGGCGCGCCGGGGCAATCTGGTCGGGGGCGCCTGACGGCAACCGTGCGGGCAGGGCGCCGTCGGCGCCCTGCCACAGCGCGACGGCGGTTCACTCTCAGGCAGATGCGGGCCGCGCAGGCGCGAGGGGCCGGTCGTGGTGGGGAGGCAGCAGCTCCGCCGCCCGTCCGGTCAGCGGGTCAGCGACTCCACCCGGCGGAGCACCTCGGTGCGGCCGAGGGTCCGGGCCACGGCGAACAGGTCCGGGCTGCGGGTGGATCCGGTGAGGCAGACCCGGATCAGCTGCGAGGCCTCCCGGATCGAGCCGGGGTAGGCGTCCGGGTTGCGCTTGTACTCCTTCGGGCTGGGCGCGAACCCGTGCTTGTCCGCCAGGGTCCGGATCTGCCCGAACCACTCCTGGCCGTCCTCGGTCTCCAGGTACCCGTCGGCGAAGTCGCGTGCGAAACTGCGCACCAGATCGGCGGGCACGCCGCTCAGCCGCTCGTCGTCGGGTCCGACGACCTCGAACAGTTCGGGGAAGAAGAACCCGTAGGCGCCCCGGAAGTCCGACCACTTGCGCAGGTCCTTGCGCGGGTTCTCGACCCCCTCCCGCTCGACGGCCAGGGCGGCCAGGGCGAGTTCCGTGCGCGCCCGCAGGACGGCGGCCAGGTCCGGGTCGTACTCGTCCGCCCACACCAGCAGCGCGTCCAGGATCTGCCGGCCGGTGAGGGTGGCGATGTGGTCGGCGCTGATGTCCTCGAGCTTGACCAGATCCACCAGCGGGCCCGCGACACCGCACTCGGACAGCTGGATCGGCTCGTCCAGGGCCTGGGCCAGGGGCAGCTCGGCGAGCCGGCCGTTGGCCAGGCCGCGCAGGTAGTACAGGACGGCCTCGGCGGGGAACCCGAGCCCGATGTAGTGGTCCACCCCTGCCTCGGGGTCCTTGCGCTTGGACAGCTTGCGCTTGCCGCCGGGGATCTGCTTCAGCAGCGAGGCGATGTGCGCGTACTCCGGCAGGTCGAAACCCAGCGCCCGGAACAGCTGCAGGTGCACGGGCACCGACGACAGCCACTCCTCGCCGCGGATCACGAGGTTGACCCGCATCAGGTGATCGTCCACCGCATGGGCCATGTGGTACGTGGGCAGCCGGACCTCGTTGGCCGAGGACTTGAGGATGACCACGTCGTTGTAGTTGTCCTCCGCGGACAACCGGCCACGGATCGCGTCGTCGAACTCGGTGCGGCTGCCGGTGAGCCCCGGGGAGCGGAACCGTACGACGTACGGCCTGCCCGCCTCCAGCGCCGCCCGGACGTCCGACTCCGAGGCATAGCGCCACAGTGCCCACTCACCGTAGTACCCGGTCGGGATCTTGAGCGTGGTCTGCCGCTCCCGGTTCGCGGCCAGCTCCTCCTCGGTCGCGAAGCAGAGGAAGGCCTTGTCGTCACGCAAGAGCTGCCGGACATAGGACTGGTAGATCAGCGAGCGCCTGCTCTGCTGGTACGGGCCGTAGTCACCGCCGGGGTCGCCCTCGTCAGGCTCGGTACCGAAGTACCGGAAGGCACGGTCGAACTGCTCCAGCGCCCCCTCGACCTCACGTGCCTGGTCGGTGTCCTCGATCCGGATCAGGAAGCGGCCACCACTGCGGCGGGCGATGTCCTTGTCGATCATCGCGACGTAGATGCCGCCGATGTGCACGAAACCGGTCGGGGACGGGCCGAGCCGGGTGACCTTCGCGCCGACGGGCAGATCGCGGGGCGGGTACCGGTGCTCCCAGTGGTCGACCTCCGGCAGATCGTCCGGGAACAGCGAGTCGATCAGCGCCGGGTCGAGCATCGGAACGGGGCCTCCGTTGTGCGTGTCACGTGGGGCTCACGCTATCAGCCGGTCACCGGGAGCTGACGGCTGCCGCGGGGTGGACGGGAGACGGTGCCGCGCGCACGGGGCGCAGACCCGGTCGCGGACTGACCGTGCCCGGATCCGGGTCTGCCGCACTGCCGCGAGCGCGGCGGACCCGGAGCCGGAGCCGGAGCCGACGGTGCCGGGATCAGCCGCCGATCTGGCTGCCGAGCTGGCTGTCCAGCTCCTGGTGCTTGGCGACGACCTGGTCGAGGAATGTGCTCATCCCGGCGAGGCCATCGAGCACGTTCTTCGCGCCGGTGTCCCACTGCTGGTAGGACGAGTGGAACTTGCCGGAGGCCAACTGGGTCTTGAAACCCGATCCGACCAGGTTCTCGATCATCGACTTCAGCTGCTGGACCTGGTCGATCATGCTCTGGTGCGCTGACTTCATCCGGTTCGACGCGGCCTGGACCTCGCCGTACCCGACGTTGATGTCCACCATGGTGAAGCTCCCCTTCGCTCACGCGAACCCACCCGTGCGGGCCGCTCATCTCCTGCACCAGCCGTGACGCGGCGGGCGGGTGCGAACCTCATGCCCCGGCGTTCACTGCTGCCCCGCGGGGCGGGCAGCGCTGCCGGGTGCGTCGTCGGTCGGGCCTCCGGCCGCTGCGGTGGTGTCCGGGTCGGGGTCCTCGTGGGGGGCCCAGCTGAAGGTCCCGCTGATGGCGTCGAACAGGTCCAGCAGGGCCTCGGCGAGCTGTGACTGCGGGCTGGTCAGCACCACGTCCAGCACCCCGCCGCCCTCCGGGACCGGCCAGAGGGTGTGCATGGTCACCGCGTCGAGACCGGGCCCCTCGCCTGCGTCCCGGAGGACCTCGACGCCGCTGACCCGCACCGCCCGCCCCGCCGGGAGGTCCTGCACCTGCACCCGCCGCCAGGAACCCCCGCCCTCGGCGCCCTCATGGGCGGTGATCCCCGCAGCGATCGCCTCGACGGTGTTCGCGTCCGGGTCCGGCGACCCCTCGGTCCGGAACACCATGAGGGACGCCAGGATCGTGCCCGCATCGACGACGGGGTCCGCGGTGACGGCGCACAGGAGAGCGCCACGCCGCTGTGCATCCTCCGCCACCTCCCGCAGCAGCCGCAGCAGGGCGCTACGGAACGGGCGCAGTTGCGGGCGGTGGGCGATCCGGGCGTCCACCAGCCGGGACAGGTCCGCGGTGCGGGTGGCCCGCCAGGCGTCGAACTGGAACCACGACGGGGGCACCTGCACCCGGAACCCCGGCGGACGCGGCTGCGCGGCGGGGGCGGTCACTGCGGGCCCGCGGACCTGGTCCGGCCCGGGGTGGGTGCGGACGATCCGGCCGTGGCGGTGGCGGCGGGCCCGGTCGTGGTGAGGGAGTCCGCGAGCCCTTGGTCCACCGCACGGGTGCCGTCGATCAGCGCCTGCATCATGGCCACCCCGCGCTGGAGCAGTTCGTCCATGGCCTGCCGGTTGTCGGAGGTCTCGTGGAAAAAGCGGGCGAGCGCGGCTTCGACCTTCGGGGAACCGGTCACGCCGGTCGTCAGCTGCGTGCCGAGGCCGTTCAGCGCCGACCGCACCTCTGCCAGCGACTGCGCGACCTCCCGGGCGACCGCGAGGTCCGCCCCGTAACCGTCTGCCATACGTCCCCCGCCCCCCGGCCGGCACCGCTCGTCGACCGACCGCGGCACCCGGCAGCGCGGTCAGGCTAACGCAATCCGGACCAGGTGGATCAAGCCGGTAGCGTGGTGGTGAAGAGCCCTGACCATGGCGTACGTAGGTGAACACAGTCCGTCATTGACGCAGCGGCGGAACGGGGGAGTGGCCGGCGTGGACTTCGGCGACAAGTACCAGGGCGCGACGCCGATCGGCCACGGCGCCGCCGGGACCGTCTACCTCGCCCGGTCGGTGGTGTTCGACCGGGACGTCGCCATCAAGGTGTTCCACGGCACACTGGAGGACGAGCGGCTCCAGCGGGACTTCCGCCGGGAGTGTCAGGTCCTCGGCGGGCTCGCCGACCACCGGCACATCGTCGCGGTGTACGACAGCGGCATCACCCGCGACGGCCGGCCGTTCCTCGTGATGCCCTACCACGACCTCGGGAGCCTGCCCGCCGACCGCAGGCTCGATCCGGGGGAGGCGGCCGGGGTGGCGGTCGCCGTCGCGGAGGCCCTCCAGGCGGCCCACGGGCGCAGGATCCTGCACCGGGACGTCAAGCCCCAGAACGTCCTGCGCTCCTCCGTTGGCTCGGTGGTGCTGGCGGACTTCGGGATCAGCGTCCGCTCGACGGCGGAGCTGACCTCGAACGCGGCCACCGCCAGTTACGCTGCGCCCGAGGTGCTGGCCGACCACACCGCCGCCTCGCCGGCCTCCGACCTCTACGGTCTCGCGGCCACCCTGTACACCCTGCTGGCCGGTCACCCGCCGCACCCGCCGACCCCGGGTGAGACCGAGCTGCGGTACCTGCAGCGGGTCGTCGACGAGCCGCATCTGTCCCTGCCCGGCGACGTCCCGCCGGCGCTGGCCGCGGTGGTGGAGGCCGGGCTGGCGAAGAGCCCGGCGGACCGTCCGGCCTCGGCACACGACTTCGCCGCCGCCGTCCGGTCGGCGGCCCAGGTCGCGGGACTGGATCTGTCGCTGCGGGCACGTCCGACCCGGCCACCGGCGCCGGAGTCCGGGGACGAAGAAGCCCCCGCCGCGACCGCTGAGCCGTCCGGGACCGCTGAGGGGTCCGGGACCGCTGAGGGGTCCGGGGAGCCGCAACTCCCGGTCCCGACGGCGACCGGTTCCGGCTCCGCCCCGGCCACCGGCGGGAACGCGGGCGGTCCCGCGGACGTGGACACCGCGCAGGTCCCCGCCGTGTCGGTGACCAACACCGTGTCGGTGACCAGCAACGACGGCGGACCGGCCGATGTCGCAGCCTTCGTCGCCATGACCCGCACCCAGGGGCCCGTGGTCCCGGCCCAGGCCGCACGGAGCGGGGAGAGCACCGGCCGTGGCAGGCGCTGGGCCCTGGCCGCCGCCGGTGCCGGTGGGGTGGCCGTCATCGCCGTCGCCGTCGCGCTCGTGTTCCGGCCGGATCCGGGCCCGGCCAGGGCCACCCCGGCGCTCACACCCTCGCTCACGTCGTCGCCGAACGCGACCACCACCGCCACGCCGCCGTCCGCGATGCCCGTCCCGGCCCCCGCCGTGCCGGGGACCGCCACCGACATCCCGGCGCCAGTGCCCTCGCCGGTCACCGTCACCGTCCCGAACGCGCCGGCGCCCGCCTCGTCGTCCGCCCGCCGCCCGACGTCCGTTCCGGCGCCGCCACCGGCGCCGCCACCGGCACCGGCACCCCCGCCGCCTCCCGCCAAGCAGTACGACGCGAACGGCGTCCTCCTGGGCAGGGTCACCGCGACGGTGGACGGGAAGGGGAACGCCGTGCTCACCGGGACCGTCGAGGTGAACCGCTCGGTGAAGTTCGTCTACCTGCAGATCGTGGTGCGGGGGCCGAACGGTGAGCTCAGGGACGCGCAGGGCAAGGCCCTCGACATCGCGTTCACCCCCGGCGTCACCGTCACGTCGTCGAGGACGATCTCGGGCAGCCGGCACTACGCCGCGGGCACGTACACCACGGACATCGGGTACAGCCTCGACGGCAAGAAGTGGATCAACGGGCCGAGAATCTCGTTCACCGCCCCCGCGGCCTGACCCCGGCCACGGTCAGGGATCGTCGACGCCGCGGGCCGCGAGGGCCTCGCCGAGCCGGTCCGCATGCCGGACCGCCCGGATCACCAGGGGCACGACGAACGCGCGCGGGGAACGCTCGGCGCCCCGGGCCACCCGTGCCTGCTGGACCTGCCCGGCGAGTTCGGTGAGTACCGGGACGGTCCGCACCGCCAGCGCCAGCACCAGGCCGGCCCGCTGCGGGTCGACGCCGCACCTGCGCAGCGGGCGCAGTCCTGCCACGACGGCGTCGAGCAGGTCCTGGGTCCGGGTGGTCACGGTGACCAGGCCTGCTCCTGCCACCGCGAGCAGCAGCGTGCCGGTCACCACCGCGGCCTCGGCCGGTCCGGACGTCCAGGTCTGGAAGGCCGCCACCAGCACCGCGAACAGCAGGACCGGCCTGACCTGGGCGAACAGCACCCGCGGGCCGATCCGGGCCAGCGCGGCGAGTCCGGCCAGCAGCAGGGTGCCGGCAGTCACGACGGCGGGGGACCGCAGCAGGGCGATCAGGACGAGGAACGCGGTCAGCCCGGCCAGTTTCAGGCCGGCCGGTGCGCGGTGCAGCGGGGAGTTCCCCGGCAGGTATGCCCCGGTCAGCACGGCGGGCACCTCATGCCGGGTCGTCCAGCAGCCGCTCGTAAGCCGCCAGGGCCGGACCGGGCGCGTCATCGGCCACCACCCGGCCACGGTCGACCACGAGTACCCGGTCGAACCCGGAGAGCTGCCCCAGGTGATGGGTCACCAGGACGACCTGCTGGGGCAGTTCGGCCAGCAGCCCGGCGACCGACCGGGCGTTGCGGGCGTCGAGCAGGGTGGTCGGTTCGTCGCAGACCAGGACGTCCGGCTCGGTGACGAGCACCGAGGCGAGGGCCAGGAGTTGCTTCTGCCCTCCGGACAGCAGATGGGCGGGATGGTCGCCGTGGCCGCCGAGGCCGAACCGTTCCAGCGTGGCGTGGACCCGCTCATCCCGCTCGGCCCGGCGCAGCCCGCTGCGGCGCAGGGAGAACGCGACATCCTCGGCGACCGTCGGCATGACGATCTGGGCGTCGGGGTCGGAGAACACGAAACCCACCCGCCGACGGACCGCGGGCCCGTCGCGACGGGTGTCCAACCCGTCCACGAGCACCCGGCCCCGGGACGGCAGGACCAGCCCGTTGAGCATCCGGGCCAGCGTGGACTTGCCGGACCCGTTCGCCCCCACGATGCCGATACGCCGCTGGGTCAGCGTCAGATCGACCCCGCTCAGGACCTCCCGCTCGCCGTACCGGTGGCTGACGGCCTCGAGCCGGATCGCACCCCCCACCTCAGGCGACCCGTTCCACCAGGACCGCGACTCCCTGCCCGCCGCCGATCGCGCAGGCGGCCAGACCGTAGCGGCCGGGCGGGTCGGCCGGGCGGACCAGGCGCGCGAACAGCCGGACCACCAGCAGCGCCCCGGACGCACCCCAGGGGTGTCCCAGCGCGATCGCACCGCCGTCAGGACAGACCCGTTCGCCGTCGGCGCCCAGCGGATCCAGCCCGAGCGCATCGGTGCAGGCCAGCACCTGGGCGGCGAAGGCCTCGGTGAGCTCCAGGACGGCGACGTCCGCCAGGTCCACCCCGCAGCGCCGGAGCAGGCGGCGGATGGCCGGCACCGGTCCCAGTCCCGGGGTCGCCGGGTCCACGCCGCAGACCTCGGTGCCCAGGATCCGCAGGCCCGGCAGCCCGGCCGCCGCACGGTCGGACTCGGGGAGCACCGCCACCGCCGCGGCGCCGTCGTTGATCCCGCAGGAGTTGCCGGCGGTCGCGGTGCCGCCGGGCCCGAACACCGGGCGGAACCGGCGCAGCAGGTCCGGGCGCAGGCCGCGGCGTGGACGGTCGTCGCAGGTCATGCCGGCGACCGGGACCAGCTCGGCCGCAAATCGTCCGGCGTCCGCGGCGGCCACCGCCCGGGCGTGGGAGCGGGCGGCGTAGGCGTCCTGGCGTTCCCGGCCGATCCCGCACCGGCGGGCCAGTTCGTCGGCGGCCTCGCCCATCTCCGGGTCGGCGAATCCGGGTGGCGCGAAGGGCGCCCGCTGGTAGGGGCGGGGCGGGTGCGTGACGGACTCCGGGCGGGCCAGTCGCCACGGAGCGGTGCTCGCACTCTCGGCGCCCCCGGCCAGGACCAGCCGGGCACTGCCCGAGCCGACCAGGGCGGCCGCCGTCCGGACCGCCTCCAGCCCGGACCCGCACTGCCGGTCGACGGTCACCCCGGGCACCTCGAACCCGAGACCGGCCGCCAGGGCCGCCACCCGGGCGACGTTCCCGCCGGGCCCGCAGCAGTTGCCGAGGACCACCTCGTCGACCGGGGGCGCACCGCCGGGCAGGAGGTCCGTGACGTCGTCGGCGAGGGCGGACAGCACCGGCGCCGCCAGCTGCGCGACCTCCACCCGCGCCAGCGCCTTGCCTGCGGTGGCGACCGGGGTGCGCCGGGCGGCGACCACGACGGGCGTGCGGGGGTCCATGCCGGTGAGCGTACGGTGACCCGCCGGCGGGCCTGCGGCCGACTCCGGTGGCCACCCTCACGGGCTCAGCTGCCGGGGCGACGGTGCGGGACGACCCTGCAGGTCAGCCCGGTAACCGGGCCGATCCGGACAAGTGGGCGGCGGGTTCGGTGCCTGACGGTGCCGCGGGCCGCCCGCTCGGTGGCCCCGCAACCGCCGGGGCGGGTTCGGGTGCGTCCCGTGCCGCAGAGGCCCGTTCAGGAGCCGCGGACCGGTGGGCCGGGCCTGCGCCGGGCCGGGCGCCCAGGTCGGCGAGGACCTGGTCACGCAGCCGGGTCCGGTCCACCTTCCCGCCCGGGGTACGCGGGAAGTCCGCGAACAGGAGGTAGCGGACCGGGCGGGCGGCCACCGGCAGCCGGGTCCGGGCCGCCCGGCGCAGGTCAGGGACAGGATCGCATCCCGCCGCGGGGCGGACCGCCGCCACCACCCGCTCGCCGAGCCGGTGGTGCGGCTGCGCCAGGCAGACCAGTTCGGACACCCCGTCCACCTCGGCCAGGACCGCCTCGACATCGGCGGTGAGCACGGTGTGTCCACCCACCGACAGGGCCCGGTCACCGCGTCCGTGCACCGCCAGGGAACCGTCCGGGCGCAGCGTGCCGTGGTCCCCGACCGTGCACCAGCCGCCGGGATCCCGGCGCAGGGGGCCACCCGTCGCGGGATCGAGGTACCCCAGCGCCAGGTAGGGCGAGCGCACCCAGATCTCCCCGCCGTTCCGCAGGTCCAGTTCGACGCCCGGGAAGGGTCGCAGGCCCGCCCCGTCGGGGTCGACCGCGACGAAGGACAGTTCGGTCGCCCCGTAGTACTCGACCACCGAGAGCCCGGCGGCCTCCGCCCGGCGGCGCAGTGCGCCGGACAGCCGGGCGCCGGCCACCACCGCGGTCCGCAGCCGGGGGAGCAGCCCGGACTCGCGCGCCTCGACCACGTCGGCGAGCACGGCCGGCACGCAC
>DASTGO010000115.1:0-2896 GCA_035719045.1 Kineosporiaceae bacterium
TGTTCGATGGTGACGACCTGGTCGCGCACGACCCAGCCGTGCAGGGTCACCACCGGCAGTTGGGCGGTGAAGGGCACGATCCCGATGGTTGCGGTGATGTTCGATGCCTCGGCCAGGTCGGCCAGGTGGTGCAGCTGGTCGCGGTGGACGTGGTCGGGGACGTAGCGGGTGTGCAGGGCCGCCTGGCCCATCAGCAGGACCAGTTCCCGGCCGGGTTCGCTCAGCAGTGTCTGGCGGCGCATCCGGGCGGTCACCATCGCGGCGAGGTCGGCGTCGGTGGCGCCGGCGTCCACTGCGCCCGGCGGGACGCGCAGGATCGCCCGGGCGTAGGCGCTGGTCTGGACCAGGCCGAGGATCATGCCCGGGAAGTAGACGAGGATCCGGGTGGCGGCGGCCTCTCGGGCGGCCAGGGCGTCCTGGTAGCCGGCCGCACCGCCGGCGGTCGTGTAGGCCTTGGCGAAGGCCTTGTACTCGGCGAGGGCTTCGGCGTGCAGGGCGCGCAGCTTCGCCGGGTCAGCGCCGGTGGCTTCGGCCCATTCGGTCACGGCCCGCGCGGACGGGATGCGTGGGGTGCACCGTTCGGTGCGTGACACCCGGGGCTGGTCCCAGCCCAGGCGCCCGGCCAGCCCCGCGCCGGTCAGGCCCGCGGCGTTGCGGGCCTGACGCAGCTCGGCGGCCAGCCGGTCACGGGCGATGGTCTGCACAGGGGTGAATCCTCCAGCACCCGGGAGGTTCCCGGGCCTTACTCGGTGACAGGCGTCGCGGCGGTAAAGGCCTTCTCGGCGGCGGCCTGGTGCTCGGCGGCCGCCTGGGGGCTGCGGTCGACCTCGATCTGCACGAACCGGCCGGCGTCGTCGTAGCGCATCACCCACACCTCCTCATCGAAGACCCAGAAGTCGTACCCGGGAACCCCGGACGGCCACGAGCCGGGGGCGACGGTGAGCAGACGGATCTGCTCACCGGCCGCGATCGAGCGGGCGTAGGGGGCCGCCAGCTCGTACCGCAGGTAGGGGGTCAGCGGTTCGGTGACCACATGCACCCGCCGGCAGGCACGCCCCGCAGCGACGTGTCCGGCGACCAGCGCCTGCCACGGTCCCGGGGTCAGATCGACCTGACCAGAGCGCAGGAACCGTTCGTAGGCCTCCAGCTCGTACGCGACGTCGTAGGCCTGCAAGGTCTCCAACCGGAACATGGCGTGCTCGACCGACCGCGCCCGATCGAGCACCGCGGACAGGTCCGTGACGATCTCGGTCATGGCCTCAGCCTCGGTCATGACGTCGGCGCAGTCACCTGGGGCAGTACCGCCGCGGCCCGCAGCAGCATCTCCACCGGGACCGCGACCGCGGACTCCCCCACCGCGACCTGCTCAAGACCCGCGTGCGTCGCCTCGTCGAGCATCACGCCCTGGATCACCACCGTGTCCGGGTCATCGGTCGTGTAGACCGCCGGGCACCCGTGCTCCCCCGACTCACCCGACTTCAGAAGCCGCGTCAGTTGCACCTGTTCCTCCTCACCGCCGGAAACCAGGACCGTTTAGGCATTCTATGTTCACCGAACCGCAAGTCAGGCACATAATATGCACCTCCCGTTGTTGGGTCTGGTCCTTGGTGGTGGTGATGGAGACCCTGTCCGCCCAACGCGCCGTCCTGGCGGTGCTGCTCGTCCCGGCGTCGGTGTCTGTGCCGGTCCAGGTCGTGCACGTGCCGGACTCGGCGGCGGCGATCGCCGCCGCGATCGGCGCTGACCTGCTGGCCGATGAACCGATCACCTGTCCCCTGCCCGACAGCAGCGGGGAACAGGCGGGGATCTACCTGGCCGCCGACGCCCCGCTTCGGCCTGACAACCCTCGGGCCGCTGTCCTGGCCGCCCGCCTCGGGTTGGACACCGACAGGACGGTCATGGCGCGTCTGCGTGGCGACATCCTCATCACCGGCCTCAACGCCGACAGTTGCGCTGACCACGACGTGCCGGCCACGGTCACCGACCTGGCGGCCCGGCACCTGCGGCCATGAAACCGACCCTGCTCGGCTACGTCGTCGACGACGTCGCCACCCTCACCGAGCACCAGACCCGCTGGGCCACCTGGCATACGGCCCTGGCCCGCTTCGCCCGTGATGAGGGGTACGCCCTGACCGACGTCTACCTCGACATCACCGGCTCCCCCACCGGCCTGCACGCCGTCCTGGACCGCGTGCGCCGCGGCGGAATCAGCGCCGTCGTGGTCGCCGGCACCGACACGATCCCGGCCCAGCTTCTCCGACAGACCGTCCGCGTCATCGACCTGCACTCGATGACACCGTGACGACGCCGGGACCGAGGCCTACGCCGACATCACGGCGTACGGGGTGCGGCCGGCGGCCCTACAGCCCGGTCATCGCGTGGCCAGATCATGGCCGCGCCAGTGCCCGTCCTGGTACTGACCGTCGCCGCCTTCCTGGAACCCGCGCCACGGCCAGCACCCAGATGCCGTCGCAGTAGACCCCTCCGGTGAACATCTCACCTGTCGGGGCCTATCCCTCCGAACTGGCGATACCCCGGATGAGTAGCGCGACTGGCCCTGGCGAAGATCGCGTGCGCGGAGAATGGCCGGCGCGGTTGCCCAAGGCGTCGGATCCGCACCCACCAGCTCGCACCGGCCTGGCAGGCGCGCAGGTGGTCTGGCATGGGCGGCGTGGGTGGCGCTGCTGGCCATCGCGGTGGTGATCGTCGCGCCGCTGTCGTTCATCATGGTGATGAGCAGCGACGGCTGCGCAGCCAAGTCGGGGCTGACTCGTGGTCGATCTGCAGTGCGACCGGCCAGCAGCGTGCGTTCTGGATCCCCCTGGCCGCCGCGGGGGTCGGATCGCTCGGTGGGCTGATCGACCTGGTGGTCCGCAAGGGCCGGTCCGGCGTGCTC
>DASTGO010000116.1:0-2457 GCA_035719045.1 Kineosporiaceae bacterium
CATCCAACACGCGCTTTGGGCTCAAACTCGAGCGGGACGCGCCGTCCCTGGCGCTCTTGTTGTCCGGGTTCGGGCTGCTAGGCCGGGTTCTGGCGGCGTGGGAGGGGACCATGACGGCTTCGGCGGCGTGGCTGGCCCATGCTGCGGCTGCGGCCGGGTCGCTGCGGTGCAGGGTCCATCCTGCGGCGGTGGAGACGGTGGCCTTGACGGTGCCCGCGATGGGAAGCAGGCGGAGCCATTCCAGGGCGGTGGGGTCGGTGTCCAGGTCGACGCCGAGGTCGATGACGTAGCCGAGGTGGTGGCCGCGCATCAGCACCTCCCGCAGCAGTGCGTCGGCGGTGCGGGCTATGGCCGGGTGGGTGAGCACCTCGCGGTAGTCGGTGATGGTCACGGTGACCGGTGCCAGGTCGGCGCGTTCGGCGGCCAGCTCCGGGCTGACCGTCCACACGTCCCGGCCTGCATCGCGCAGGTCCTGCAGCGACCGTGCCCGGGTGAGGACGCCCTGGTACAGGTCCTGCAGGGCGGTCATGGCGGGTCGCAGGTGATCCGGGGTGGTGGTCATGGTGGGGAGCTCCTGAGCTGGGTGGCAGTCGTGGACGTGTGCGGTGTGCCGGTTCATGCGGCATCCGCGGCGGGGGTCCGGGCGGGGGCCTGGGTGCGGGGGCGGGTCACGCGAGGATCGCGGGCGCGATGCGTCCGGCCTCTTCGATCAGGGCGCCTTCTTCGAGCATCTGGCCGATGGCCTTGTGGGCTCCGGAGCGGGACCAGCCGTAGGGGGGCTGCTGCAGCTGCTCGACCAGCTGGGCGCGGGTGGGCAGCTGCGAGACGCTCATGAGCCGGGTGAGGATCGCCTGGCGCAGGGTGCCGGGGGTCTTGGCCGGTTGGGGCTGGGGTTGGCGCAGGTCGATGACGTCGGGGCGGGTCTGGGCGGGGATCTGCGTGGCCGGCGCGGCGGGCGCGGTTGTGGTGGTGGTGACGGGCTGGGAGGCCTGGGCGCCGGGTTGGAAGCCGGGGGTGCCCAGGGAGGTCAGGAGACCGGCGAGGGGGTCGGTCTCGGTCTGGCCGGGGGTGCCGACGGTGACGGCCTGGATGTAGGCGTCCCAGGCGCCGGCGGCCATCTGCTGGTCCAGGGGGTGCAGGCGGGCCATCGGGGTGGTGATGGCGGCGACGTCGCCTTCGGTGATCAGAGCGACCCGGCACTTGGCGGAGGTGATCTCGGAGTCGTGGGCGACGGCGGCGAAGTGCTTGGGCATCCGGGTCAGGTCCAGGTCGCGGTCCAGGCCCTGGTTGGCGATCCGGGCGTGGGTCTCGTCCCGCATCGTGTGCAGGATCGTGATGGTGGCCTGAGCCCTCCAGGTGCCCCCGCCGACCCAGTCGTCGACCAGCGGCGGCTGGGAGGCCTGGATGACCCGCATCCCCAGGGAGCGGGTCTGCATCCCGGCCTGCCGGACGATCTCGTGGTGCTCCGGGGCCAGGCCCAGGCGGGCCACCGACGCCTCATCGAGGATCAGGGTGACCATCGGGTCGTCGGGGCGGGGCTCGGTCCAGGCGTCGGGGGTGCCCTGCCGCTGCTTGCGGGACAGGAAGATCGCCCCGAACAGCTCCACCCCGCGCTGCCAGGAGTCCGCGTCGCGGGCGATCTTGTGGCCGGGGACCATGGCGACCAGTTCGTCCAAGGATTCGCCCTTGGCGTCCAGCGGGATCGGCAGCTCGGTGCCGGCCTTCAGGCCACCGATCAGCATCGCGCGCAGCGAGACGGACTTGCCCGAGCCGGTCTTGCCGATGACCTTGGCGTGGTAGCAGGACACCTTGCCGTCGGCGCCGCGTTCCCAGCCCTGGACCAGCACGTCGGTGCGGTCCTCGCCCTTGCCCAGCCACACGGCGCCCTCGGGCAGCCCGGGCGGGGGGTTGTAGGCCAGGGACGTCTCGGCCAGCTCCCGCGACCAGGACACGGTCACCTGCAGCTGGGATACCCCGGTAGGGACGATCTCGACCGCGCCGGTGTGCAGCGCCCCCAGCGCAGGGTGCTCGATCCCGGCGGCGTCGGCCAGGGCCTCCAGGCCGTCGCGCAGGGTGTCCAGCGGCAAGCGGCGCACGTGGATGCCGGGCACGTGGACCACCGCGGTGGCCACCTGCGGGGCGGGGTGGTCCAGGGCCACGATCCGCCCACCCACGATCGGGGACCGCTCCCGGGTCGTGGCGTCGGTCAGGACCTGGCGCAGCACCTCCATCTCCGCCGGCAACGCCGGCCCGGCCGGACCCTCGATCGCCGGGACGTCCGGGCGGGGCTTCCACCAGGCGACCGCCCCCGGCGCCCACGTGGCGCCCAGCACGGTCAGCTGCTGCCAGAACGCCATCCCCTCCAGCAGGCCCGACTGGAGCGCGCCGGTGAACAGCAAGGCGCCGGTCACGCCGGCGGCCACCCCGAGCTGACGGCCGCGCCACCCGACCAGCACC
>DASTGO010000117.1:0-14485 GCA_035719045.1 Kineosporiaceae bacterium
CGTCGTGCGGCAACCTTTGACCATGGCGCGACGGCTCGGTGTGACGGTGGACTGCGCCAGCCCGCAGCGGCTGGCGGCGTTCTGGCGCGATGTGCTCGACTACGTCGACGACCCGCCACCCCCCGGTTACGCCAGTTGGGCCGACTACGACCGGGCCAATGCCGTGGCACCCGAGGAGGTCGAGGCCGGCGCGACCATCGTCGATCCGAACGGGATCGGCCCCCGGATGTTCTTCCAGCGGGTGCCGGAACCGAAGCGGGTGAAGAACCGCCTGCACCTCGATATCGCCGTCGCCACGGCCCCTCCGGGCGAACAGCGGATCGCCCAACTCCGGCAGGCGGCCGCGGAACTGGTCCGCCGGGGGGCCACCTGGGCGGCGGAGTCCGCGGATCCGCTGGACTTCTTCATCGTGCTGCGCGACCCGGAGGGCAACGAGTTCTGCCTGGTTTGAAACGCGCAGCCCCCGAGAGGTGGAGATCCGGCCGGCGACGGGGGGAACACCGGCCGGACCTCAACACCAGGCGGCTGCAGGGGGGTGCCGCCTGATCGCGAACATAGCTCGCAGGCGTCCGCCCCGCAGCCGAAACCGTGGACTTCGCCACTGATCCACCCGATCAGAAGCTCGACCCGGCGGACCGTGACGGCACGAACTCCGCCACAGGCTCGCACTTCCGGCACCTGAGTCAGGGGCTTACATATGTGAGTACAGGGGTTAATCCGGACACAGCTGAACCCCTGCGATCCACCCGTTGTGGATCAAGCACTTTGCGTGACCCTGCCTCACCGTCGCCGCCGGTATAGGGACCAGGAGCGCCGGTCACCCGGGCCACCGGGATCCGGCGGATCGGCCGGCCAGGCAGGCCCCCGCTAGTCTGCGGCAATGTCTCGCCCTTCGCTGCCGTACGGATCCTGGCCCTCCCCGATCGCCCCCACCGCCCTCGTCGCCGGAGCATCCACCCCCACGGACACCCAGGCGGAGGGCGGCCGGACCTGGTGGTCACAGACCCGGCCGGACCAGGCGGGCCGGATCCAGGTGGTCCGCCGCGATGCCGACGGCACCGTGCACGACGCGCTCCCGGACGGCTGGAACTCCCGCACCCGGGTGCATGAGTACGGCGGGGGTGCGTGGTGGGCGCACGACGGCGTCCTGTTCACGGCCTCGTGGCAGGACCAGTGCCTGTACCGGGCGGAGCCGGGCAGCGATCCGGTGATCCTCACCCCGCAGCCCCCGCAACCACACGCCTTCCGCTACGCCGACGGTGACGTCACCCCGGACGGGTCCATGGTGATCTGCGTCCGGGAGGACCACGCCCGTCCCGCCGAACCCGCCGGCACTGCCGTCACACCGGACCGGTCCCCGGCCGGCGACGCCCGCAACGAGCTGGTCGCCATCTCCGCCAGGCCCGGCCCGGACGGTCCCGCCGAACCGGTCGTCCTGGTGGCCGGTCACGACTTCGTCGCCGCACCGAGGATCTCCCCGGACGGACGGCGGCTGGCCTGGATCACCTGGGAGCACCCCGACATGCCGTGGGACGTCACGGCACTGTGGGTGGCCGACCTGGTGCCCAACGGGGAAACCCTTGCCCTGCAAGGCATTCGCCGGATCGCGGGAGGCCGCGAGAGCGGGATCGAGGAGTCCCTGCTGCAGCCGCAGTGGTCGGCGGACGGGCGGTTGTTCGTCGTCAGCGACCGCAGCAACTGGTGGAACGTGTACCGGGTCGACGAGCTCGACGGCGGACAGCCCGGCCTGGTGGCGTTGCATCCGGTCGACGCGGAGGTCGGCCAGCCGGCATGGGTGTTCGGGCAGAGCAGGTACGCGATCGCCGCGGACGGCACCGTGTGGTTCACCTACTCCGCGGCGGACGGCGCGCACCTGGTGTCGGTCGCGGCCGATGGGGCGGCGCACGACCACCGCGTACCGTTCGGCTCGCTGCAGGCGTTGCGGGCGGACGGGAACCGGCTGGTGGCCCTGGCGACGAGCCCGCTGGCCGAGGCCGTCGTCGTCGAGTTCGGGGTCGGACCAGGACCGCAGGCTCCCGTGGTCACCGTACTGCGCGAACCGCGGAACCTGTTGGCACAGTTCGGTTTCGGCCCTGAATCGGTGTCTCGCCCACGGCGGATCAGCTTCCCCAGCGGTGAGCGGACCGCCCATGCCTGGCTGTACCTGCCCGCCCACGCCGAGGTCGAGGGCCCGGAGGGTCAACTGCCGCCGCTGCTGGTCTCGGCGCACGGCGGGCCGACCGGTGCCGCGGATCCGTCGCTGCGGCTGGCGGTCCAGTTCTGGACCAGTCGCGGTTTCGCCTACGCGGACGTGGACTACGGCGGCAGTACGGGCTACGGGCGGACGTACCGGCGGCTGCTGGACGGCGCCTGGGGCATCGTCGACATCGAGGACGTCTGCGCGGCCGCCCGCTGGCTGGCCGGCCAGGGCCTGGTCGACCCGGAGCGGACAGCGATCCGCGGCGGCAGCGCGGGCGGGTACACCACCCTGCTCGCCCTCGCCGTCACCGACGTTTTCGCCGCGGGGGCAAGCCATTACGGCGTCGCCGATCTCGGGGCCCTGGCCCGGGACACCCACAAGTTCGAGTCCCGCTACCTCGACGGGCTGGTCGGCCCCTGGCCGCAGGCGGCGGAGGTGTACGCCCAGCGTTCCCCGCTCAGCCACGTCGACGGCTTCGACCGGCCGCTCATCGTCCTGCAGGGCGACGAGGACGCGGTGGTGCCGCCCGCCCAGGCAGAACTCATCGTGTCCGCCCTGGAACGCCGCGGGATACCGCACGCCTACCTGCTCTTCGCCGGGGAACAGCACGGATTCCGCAAGGCGGAGAACATCATCGCGGCCATCCAGGCGGAGCTGTCGTTCTACGGACAGGTGTTCGGCTTCGTCCCCGCCGGGGATGTGCCCCGGGTCGAGGTGCGGTACGCCGACCGACTGCCGTCCCGTAGCTGAGGCGTGGCAGCGCGAGGCGGGCAGGACGTCCGGCTCGCGGCAGGAGGAGTCGCTTCACCGCTGGCTGTGGCAACAGCCTCCCGGATCACCGCGCAGGGCGGCAGAAGCGCCCTCGCTTCCCCGCTGCCGCGCGTGACGGCCGCCGAGCGGGTGGCCGCCCACACCCTCACATCGCGTGTCCGGATGAGTCCGGGACCGAGGCGCTGATCGGGCTGAGGCGCCCTCTCGGCGTGGGCGACCCATACCGCCATATCGGGACGCCGAGTAAGGATCGCGTCCCACGCCTCAGATGGCAGTTCCATCCAGGCCGCCAGTGCTTGGTCGCCCGGAGTCTCACTCGTGCGCAAGCGCACCCACTCAGCGGCCGGGTCGACGAGGTCCACGGCCGGACGATAGCGCTGGGAGCGGTGGCCCTTCTGCAGCACCAAGCGGGGCAACTGAAACTGAGCCGGACGCACCGATGCCCGGCCCCTCCGTCGAGGGTGCCGGGCATCTGCGCTGCTCAGAGCGGTGGCGGTGGGATTCGAACCCACGGTGGAGTTGCCCCCACACACGCTTTCGAGGCGTGCTCCTTTGGCCGCTCGGACACGCCACCGCCGACGAGGGTAGCGCCTGACCCCCGCTTCGGCCGAATCGGTAGCCGGTCGCCCCGTGGGTCCCGGCCGACACCCGACCCCGGTCCCGCCCGCCACCCGGATCCGGTCCCGGCGGCCTCCGCCGCAGCCCGGTCCACAAGCCCTGTGCCGCCCTCCAACGGTCCGGAGCGGGTGCGGTGGAGCCTTCCCCCGCGGGTCAGTCGTCCTCGGCGCGGTGGACGGCGAAGAAGGCGCGCAGCAGGCCGGCACAGTCGGCCTCCCGGACCCCGCCCACGACCTCCACACGGTGGTTCAGCCGCCGGTCGCGGACGACGTCCCGGACCGAGCCCGCAGCGCCCGCCTTGGGGTCCCAGGCGCCGAAGACGAGCCGCTGCGGCCGGGCCAGCACGATCGCCCCGGCGCACATCGTGCACGGCTCCAGGGTGACCACGAGGGTGCAGCCGGTCAGCCGCCAACTACCGAGGCTGCGGGCGGCGTCACGCAGGGCGAGGATCTCGGCGTGGGCGGTGGGATCGCCGTCGGCCTCCCGGGCGTTGTGCCCGCGGCCAACGATCCGGCCCTGCCCGTCGAGCACGACGGCCCCGATCGGGACGTCCCCGGTGGGCAGCGCCTGCCGGGCCTGCGCCAGGGCGAGGTCCATCGCGGCCAGGTCAGCCGCGGTGACGATCAGGCCGCCGCCAGGCGCAGCGGTCAGCGCAGGGCCTCAAGGAGCTCGGCGAATCCGCAGGTCTCGCCGACCTCGCCGAGGACCGCGCCCGGGTCGTCGGCGTTGTCCTCGACCAGCTTGCGCAGGGTGCGGGCGCTCACGCCGAGGTCCTCCAGCAGGTCCGCCTCACCGGCCCAGGCGGCGACCGACTCGTCCCCGTCCCCGGCGCCCCCGTCCTCGCCCTCGGAGCCGGCCTCGCCGTCGCCCCCGCCGTCCTCGTCGTCGTCCGGGACGTCGATGTCGGCGGCCGGAGCGAGGATCTCGCCGTACGGGCTGTGCGAGGCGGCCCCGAGATCGGACACGAACAGCCGGGGCTCCTCCTCGGCGTCGATCCGCACCAGGGCGAACCATTCGTCCTCGTGTTCGACCACCGCCAGGACGGGTTGGTCATCCACGGCCGCCGACCGCAGCGCATCCGCGAGTTCGTCGAGGGTCTCCGCGTCGTCGACCTCGACGTCGCGGGCCTTCCAGGCGCGGCCGATCTTGGCAATGACAGCGGTGAAGTACGCCACGGGCCACATCGTGGCATCGCCGACGGCCTCGGGGCGAGTGTCTCCCGCAGGTCGTGAGTCACGAATGCTGATGGCGAGATCACCGTCCGCGGTCGCCGGGCCCGCCGGGCGCACCACGCCGACCGGGCCGGCCGCAACAGCCCTGGTGACACGCCGTGAGGCGATAAGTTGCGCGCCATGCGCGTGCATGTCGTGGACCACCCTCTGGTGTCCCACAAACTCACCGTCCTGCGGGACAAGGACACCGACTCCCCCACGTTCCGCCGGCTGGCGGACGAGCTGGTGACCCTGCTCGCCTACGAGGCCACCCGTGGGGTCCGGGTCGAGCCCTACGACATCGTCACCCCGGTCGCGCCGACCACCGGGGTCAAGCTGTCCTCCCCCAAGCCGCTCGTGGTGCCCATCCTGCGGGCCGGGCTGGGGATGCTGGACGGGATGACCCGGCTGGTCCCGACCGCGGAGGTCGGGTTCCTGGGGATGATCCGCGACGAGTCCACCCTGCAGGCCAGCACCTACGCCAGGCGGCTGCCGGAGGACCTCTCCGGCCGGCAGGTGTTCCTGCTGGACCCGATGCTGGCCACCGGCGGGACGCTGAGCGCCGCGATGCAGTTCGTCTTCGACCGCGGGGCCGACGACGTGACGGCGATCTGTCTGCTGGCCGCCCCTGAGGGCATCACCGAGGTGGAGCGGAGCTTCGGTCCCGAGGCCCCTGTGACGATCGTCATCGCGGGAATGGACGAGCGGCTGAACGAACTCGGATATATCGTTCCGGGCCTCGGGGACGCCGGCGACCGACTGTACGGAGTTGTCTGACCTGCAAGAACGCGATCTGTGACCTTCGGGGACTCCGCGTTACCCGATTCACCTGACAGACTGAGCATCACCACTGTCCGTAAAGCTCCCGGAGACGCGCCGTGGGACATGCCTACCGCGGAACGTCTCACTACGGGAGGATGATCCTATGCTGATCAACCGCCACCGATCGGCATGAATCGCCGCTCGGAGTCGGAGGAGGTCGCCGCTCATGTTCACGCCCCGTGTCAAGAAGTTCCTATGGATCGCCCTGATCGTCTTCATCGTGTACGCGGTCATCGTCAGCCCCACGGACGCGGCCAACGTGGTCAAGTCGGCACTGGGGAAGCTCGGTAACGGGCTCAACTCAGTGGGGCAGTTCGTGAACGCCCTGATGAAGGGATGACCCGTGGCGACGACTCACCCGGGTGTTCCGCGTGAGGTCGACCGCTACCTCGTCGCCGCCGAGAAGGTCATCTTCCTCACCAGGCTCCACATCCTCACCTTGGCCGAGCCGATCGGGCTGGCCATCGCGGGGCTGATCCTGCTGGGGATCCTGCAGCCACAGGCACCCAACGAGCAGACACGTACGGTGCTGATGGGGATCTGGCTCGCCCTGACGGCGCGGGCCGCCTGGAAACTCCTCGAGTGGTACATGACCTTGTTCCTGGCGACCGATCGCCGGTTGATCCTCGTTCACGGCGTCTTCAACCGGCAGGTTGACATGATGCCCGTGAGCAAGGTGACCGACATGAGGTACGTGCGGAGCTGGGTCGGGTACCTGTTCGGGTTCGGGAAGTTCCTGCTGGAGTCGGCCGGCCAGGACCAGGCGCTGAGCGTGGTGCCCTGGGTCCCCCGACCCGACGCCTACTACCGCAAGATCCAGGAAGTCCTGCTCCTTCCAGCGGGCCAGCGCACCCCGGCGCGACCGACCCCCACAGGTCAGTCGCTCCCCGTGCACGAACCCGGGCAATGGTGGAGTTGATCCCCGTTCTTCGCGGCGACCTCCGTTGACGGCTGACCCGCCGGCCGGTCCCGACCGGCCGGCGGGTTCCGTCGTCGTGTGCTGGCCCCTGGCACGCGGGTCCCAGGCGCGGTCCTAGGCGGCTGCGCCGGGCGGCTCGTCGGACGTCCCCCCGGGACGTCCGGCCTCCCGGTCCGCGGCGTCCATGGCGGCAGCCTCCTCGGGGGTGGGGGCGGTCCCGCCCAGGCAGGCGGGCAGCCACCAGCGGTCGTCCTCACCGGAGGGATGGTCGGGATAGGTCCCCTGAACGTGGTCCAGCAGGGCGGTCATCCGCTCGCGCAGTTCCGCCATCACGTCCTCGGACTTCTCCCGCTTGGCCGGGTACAGCGGCTCGCCGTAGGCCACGGTGATCGTCTTGCCCCGGCCCTTGAAGTCCTTCGGGCGCCCCTTGGTGTAGATCCGCTGCCCGCCCCACACCGCTGCGGGAAGGATCGGCGTCCCCGTCGCCTGCGCCATCCGTGCCGCGCCCGGCTTCAACTCCTTGAGCATGAACGACCGGCTGATGGTCGCCTCGGGGAAGACCCCGAGAATCTCCCCCGCCTTGAGCATGGCGAGCCCGTCGCGGAAGGCCTGGCTGCCCGCGTTCCGGTCCACCGCGATGTGGTGCATGCCACGCATCAGCGGACCGGACACCGGGTGCCGGAACACCGAATCCTTCGCCATGAACCGGGTCAGCCGGCCCCGGCGGAAGGTCCCCAGGCCCAGGAAGGCGAAGTCGAGGTAGCTCACGTGGTTGCTGGCGAGCACGACTCCGCCCGTCGTGGGGATGTTGTCCAGCCCCTCCAGGCGGAAGCGCAGCCCCAGGGCCGCGAAGACGCCGCGGGCGAACACGGTGATCGGGGGGTAGACGAGGTCGCGCACGGATGCAGCCTAGGCGGTCGGCTGCCGGCAGGCTACGCGCCCGTAGGTTGGTGGGCGGGCAGGTGGACCCGGACGGTGCACCCGAGGCGGACAGCGACCGGCAGGGGCCCCGGCCGCAGCGGGAGCCGCAGCATCCGCCGGCCGCGCGGCCCGGGGACCAGGGCAGGCCCGACACTGCAGCGGGCGCCGCGGGACCCCCGTTCGGCCAGGGTGTCCGGCAGTGCGGTGACCGTCGTGGTCGACCCGGGCTCACCGTCACGGCCGGGCAGCGGCAACCAGAGCGCCGAGGCGGGAAACGGCGGCCGCCCGTCGGGGCGAGGCACCGCCGCCGCCTCCGGCAGGAGCACGATCCGCCAGGTCAGCGTGGTCGGCGGCCAGGATGGATCCCCGGGCCGGACGGCCCCGGCCGCGGGGTCGCCGTCCCGGGCCGCGACCAGTGCACCGGCCAGCTCGGCGTCCCCGGGTATCCCCTCGGCGGCCCGGCACCGGTCAGGGATCGGCAGCGGCCGGACCGGACCACCGACGCGCCGGTCACAGGCCCAGACCAGCCCGGCCGCCGGATCAGGTCCCGGGCGGGGGGACGGTCCCGGGGCACGATCCGGCGCGAGGTCCGGCAACCGGACCAGGTGGCCGCCCACAACCGTGTCGAACAGTCCCACCGGTCGGTCCACCGGAACGGCGACACCGGGCGCGACACCGGTCACCACCCACTCCAGCGCTGGCTCGGGGACCAGCTGCTGGTGGTGCCGGTGACGTGACTCGAGGACGGGCGGCCGCCCGCCGATACCCACCGACGGTGAAGCAGTGCCGGTGGTGCGGACGGACTGCCCGACCGGTCCGCGCCGGTCGAGCGCACATCAAGATCTGGTAGAGCAGGACCCGCACGGCCGAATGCGACTGGAGGAGATCCGTGGAGAAGGACCTGAACCCCACCCGCCGGCAACTGATCGGCGCCGGTACCGCCGCAGCCGTCGTGGTCGGCGCCGCCGTCACCCTGACCGCCTGCGGCTCGGGCTCGAGCGGGTCCGGGTCGGGCAACGACTCGTCGGCTCCGGCGGGCGGCTCCGGCGGGACGGGCGGCTCTGGCGGGACGCTCACCCCACTGTCCGCGGTCCCTGTCGGCGGGGCGGTCACGGTCAAGGGCGCGGACGGCCAGCCGGTCGTCGTCGCCCAGCCGGAGGCCGGCAGAGTAGTGGCCTTCAGCGGCTCCTGCACACACCGCGGCTGCCCCGTCGCGGCCTCCGGGAAGACCCTGCAGTGCCCCTGCCACGGCGCGCAGTTCGACGCCTTCACCGGTGCCGTGTTGCAGGGTCCGGCCGCCTCACCGCTCGCGGCGGTCACGGTGAAGGTCGACGGCGGGAACGTCGTCGCGGGCTGATCCGGTGCGCGGGTCCGGACCTGGCGGCTCGCCGGTCCGGGCCCGCGGTCACTCCACCAGTTCCGCCGGCCCGTGCCCCTGGTCCGCGGTCGCGCGCCCGGGCACCCGGTTCAGCACGATCGGCGCCTCGACCAGATGCGGCACCGGCAGCTCCCCGGCCGGGACCGGGCGCTTCGAGCCGGGCGCGGGGCCGTCGACCAGCTCCCAGTCCCGGCAGACGGTGTCCACGACGATCGGGAACAGGGTGAGCCGCCCGCTGCCGTCGACCCGGATCCGGACGAAACCCTTCCAGTCCTCGATGGCCTGGGCGGAGAACTGCCAGCCGTGCACCAGCCGGGAGGACGAGGTGGCGATGTACAGGGCGAGCGCGAAGCAGGCGACCAGCCCGTCGACCACCGCGGCGCCGAGCGCGGCCAGCCCGAGGGCGACCCAGTCCGGCCAGGACGACGGCCACGGCACCGCGAGCACCCCGAACAGCCCGGCGAACCCCACCACGAGCTGCGGCACCGCGGCGCGGACCCATTCCGGTGGCGCTTGGGGACGCCGGGCCCGAAGTAGCGGCAGCAGGCAGCCGGCGAGCACGGCCGCCCCCACCCAGACCGCCGACTGCCAGGCCAGCTGGACCGCCTGCACCAAGGTGGCCACCCGCAGCGTGGCCGCGGGGTTGAACAGGTGCAGCTGCAGGCCGAGCAGCGGCAGCAGCCCGACCATGAGCGCCAGCGCGTGCACGACACCGGCCAGCGGCCACAGCCCCGGATTGCGGAACGGCAGCCCGCGTGGCGGCCCGGCGAACAGCCCCGCGGCGAGCCGGCGGGAACGGCGGGCCGAGGGCCAGCGCTCCTGCAGCCGGTACACGGCCGGGTCGACCCGGCGGTCCAGGCGGGACTCCGGGGGCGGCAGCACCAGCCGGGTCGGCAGCCGGTGGGTGTCCAGCAGATAGGCCCCGCCCAGACCGCAGGTGACCAGCTGCCGTGCCTGTCCCGGGCCGGGCTCCTGCGGCCCCGGCAGCTGTTCGGCATAGCGGGCGTAGTGGTGCCGGTCGCCGGTGATCCACAGCCGAACGGTCGCCCCGGTGTCCGTCCAGTTGCCGTCGGGCAGCAGCCGGCGGCGGACCACGTCGCGCTCGAAGAAGTGCAGCGCGTTGAACGCGTCCGGCTCACCCTCGCCGGTGTGCACCCAGGTCGGTGTCGGGGCGCAGACGATCACCCCGTCGCCAGGAGCCAGCAGGTCGGACAGGTGCTCGCGGAAGTACCGGATCTGCGGGTCGTCGATGTACGTGCCGAGCTGGGTGTCCAGCCCGACCAGCCACCACCGCTGCGGCAGCTTCACCGCGAAGTAGCTGCGGGTCTGCTGGGTCCGCCAGCCGCCGATCGGCCGGCGCTGGGTGAAGACCCGCAGGAAGGCTGTCAGGCCGTCGTACCAGTCGTGGTTGCCGGGCAGGGCGACCAGCATCGGGCCGGCCGGCGACTGCCCGGTCACCGGACCCGGCGGCGGCCCGGCGGCCAGCAGCGCGGCCCGGTACGGCCCGGTGGTGCGGTCCTCGTAGCCGATCGCCGAGGGCGTGGGATAGACCTCGTCCCCGCCGAGGACGAGCAGCCCGCCCCGGGGCAGTCGCAGCGGGTCACCGCCCGCCGCGCCCGGATGGTCCGGCTGCGGCGGGTGCACCTCCAGTTCATGGCGGGCGATCAGGCAGGCGACGGTGAACGTCGGGTCGAAGCCGTCGCCGAGGTCCGCGACGAAGTCGACCCAGGCACCGCCGTCGGCGTCGGGGGGCAGCTCGATCGGCAGCGCGGGCAGCGCCGCCTGGACCTCCCGCCGGTCCGCGTAGTCGGCGAACACCGACGAGAGGCCGACCTTGACCGCCGTCCGCCACAGTTCGACCGGAGCGAGCCAGCGGACCTCCTCCTGCGGGGTGAAGCCCAGTTCCTCGGCGTGCCGGCGGAGCATCCGCAGCCGCATCCTGCCTCCCTGCCGTGCCTGCCTGCCGTACGGAGCGAGGTCACGAATCACCATGATCGGTGCAGGGTGTGAGGCTACCGCCCGAAACCGACAATGGCAGCAGATGCCGGCCTGGTAGGCAGGGCCTGCGGTGGCCGGTCGCCGACCGCAGGCCCCACCGGCTGACGGGGCTTCCTCTGAACTCGGTGGACGAAGCCGCAGAGGTCAGGTCAACACGGGGGCACCGGTCAACCGCCACGGTGACGTAGCGTCGCGGACCGACTTCCTCTGGTCAACAACTCGTGGTGAGAGGTGGGAGCGGCCCATCCCGGGGCCCGAGGCTCGGCGGCCGCTGCTCCGGAGGGGCGGACTCGTCCGGGTCACCCACCTGGAGCGGATCCGTGACGGTACGGTGTCTGACGGTGACCAAATGACGTGGATGGGTCACCGTCCCGCCAAGGGGGATCGAGTAGCGATGCTGTACATGACGGCCCGGGAACTGGAGGCCTCGCAGCAGGTCCACGCCCGGCTCAGTCACAGTCGTGTGGGCGAGCGCTGGGAGCGGATCTTCCGGCGGCACGAGCAGGAGATCGAGGCGATCATCGCCGTCCGGCCCGACGTCCGCGAGGACCTGTGGGTGGCCCTGCTGCGTCTGGCCGCCGCGATGGCCGACGAGAGTCCGCTCGACGCGACCGTCGTCGAGGCGGCCGGCCGAGCCCTGGACGACCTGGAGCGCCACGGCGGAATCGCCCTGCGCCGGGACGTCCAGCGTCTGCGCGACGAACTGGCCCTGGCCAAGGGCCGGTCCCTGGCGCAGGTGCTCGGCGGCTGAGCCCGCTCAGGCGACCGGACCGCCCTCCGACCGTCAGCGGGGGCGGCCCTCGGTCCGGCCGCTGCCCGGTTCGGGCAGCCACGGGGCGGGCTGCTGGGGACCGGGCGGCCGCGGGGCGGCCGGGTCGGCGGCAGGTAGATCGACGGCTGGCCGCAGCAACACCCGGGCCAGGTTGACCGTCATCACCGGGTCGTCCTCGACCAGTGGCGGGCCGCCCTCCCGGCCGTGCGGCAGGAAGCCCCGCTCGTCCTCGGTGACCGGCGACCAGTCCGCCGACCGCCAGTCCCCGGCCGGAAGCCAGACCCCGATCCGGCCCTGCAGGCTGTGCCCGTCGACCACCCGCAGCAGGGCGAACCAGATGTCCAGCCCGGACCAGCTCGCCCCGGTACCGCCGGAGGCCACCGCCGCGGGCCGGACCAGGGCCCCGAGCCGGTCCAGGGTCAGCGGGACCACCCCGGCCCGGTCCGGGGTGCGCAGTTGCAGACGCAGCAGCGGGCCGGGCCGGCGCGGCGGTCCCGGGACGTCCTCGGGCCCGGGTCCGGACTCGACCGCCTCGACCGCCTCGACCGCGACATGCACCTCGTCCCGGCTGTCCAGCGCCGACCGGACCAGTGCCCCCAGTCCCGTGGCGGGATGCGGCTGCGTGCCGGGTCCGCCGCCGGCCTGACCACCGGGTCCGGGTCCGGGTCCGGGGTCGGGGTCGCCGTCCCCGGCGTCCGCGTCGGCGGGATCGGTCGGCCAGGGCCCGTCACCGGACGGATCCGGCTCGCCCTCCGCCTCGGCCGGCGGTCCCCCGTCCACGACGGGACGGGCCGGCGTGCAGTACAGGAAGCTCACCGACAGCCCGTGCAACAGGGCGATGGTGACCCCCGCCAGCCGGACCCTCGGACGGCGCTCGGCGATCACGTCGAGCATGTCCGCGATCAGCCCGACCCGGGCCCCCGCGCACAGGGCTACCGGGCGCACCCGACCCGCCGGATCACCGGTCACGTCGCCCGCCCGGACCAGGCGGGTCCCCGGCGGGTCGCCGGCCTGGCCGCCACGGTGCACCCCGGCCTCGTCGGCGGCGGTCTCCGGGGCCTCGTAGGCGGCCAGTTCCGGGACCACGTACACGTGCACCGAGCATGGACCCAGCCCCGGACCGCCCGCCCTCAGCGCGTCCACCACCCGCAGGAAGCGGTGCAGGCCGGACAGGTCCTCCCCGGGCAGATACGGCACGCTGACCCGTACCCGCAGCCAGTCCAACTGCGCCCGTCCGTGCAGGGGCGGCGGCGACGGGTGCTGCACCAGCACGATCGGGAACCCGGCGTCCCGGCAGGCCCGGGCGATCCGGGTGACCGGGTGCAGCGTCAGGCACAGGTCGGCCATCGTCCCCGGCGGCAGCCCGACCAGGATCTCCACGGTCCAGGCAGGGGACTCCAGCGGAGCCAGCCGCGCCGGGGTGACCGGGACCGGCAGCAGCCGGGGCCCGCAGCCGCCGGCCCGCAGCGCCGGCTGTCCCTGCCCGGCGAAGACCGGCGCCGCTCCGCCCGCCCCGCCCCGGCGTGCCTGCTGGCTGTGCACGACGAAGGTCAGCGCCTGCCCGCCCACCCCGGACCGCAGCAGTCCCAGCAGCCCACCCCCGTCTCCGCGACGGGCCCCCGTCACGGCCGTTCCGCCGTCGAGGTCGAGCAGGAGTTGCTCCACCACGCCCGGCTGCTCCCCGTCCCGGGCGATATACGCATGCGCCTCCCGGCCCAGCAGCAGCGCCTCGGCGACCAGGGTGCGGCAGGACCGGCCCCGGATCCGGTCCAGCCGGGCCAGCGCGGGCGGGTGATCGGTGGACAGCAGGACCGGGGCGGGGGGTGCGGAGTCCGGCAGGTGCAGCGGTGGGCGGCGGCGCAGCACCAGGTGCAGCAGACCCTGGGCGGCCAGGGCCGGGCCGGCCAGAAGCTGCGGGTCCACCCCCTTCTGGCGCAGGGCGAGCGCGGCGGCCAGCACCACCGGCGGGAACACCGACGCCAGGCTGAGCAGGTACGTCGGCTGGGCGAGCAGCCCACGCAGGCGACCTCGGTCCGGGCGCTCGATCCGGCCGGCCTGGATCGCCGGGAACAGCACCAGCACGGTGGCCAGGGTCTGCGCGTCCAGCCCGTCGGCGCCTTGACGGTTGACCAGGGTCAGCGCGGCGACCACGGCCAGCAGCCCGAGGGTGACCAGGCTGGTGTCGCGGGCGGTGTCCAGGACGGTCGAGTCGGTCACCGCGACGTCCACCTCGAGGACGGCTCCGGTCGGCAGCGCGCGCACCACGGAGCCCTCGGCCGCAGTGGTCCGGATGTGCACCACGCCCGGGGTCGCTGTGTTCACCGACAGCCGTCGCTCCAGCCGGCGCGGCAGCCAGGAGCCGCAGGCCCAGACCCGTTCCAGTTCCTGTTTGGCGGCCGTACCCGAGGCCGCCGCGGGGTCGGCGGCCGGGGCGGGGTCGGCGGCCGGGGCGGGCAGCCCCTGGGCGACAGCCTCCCCGACCAGGGCGGACCGGTCCGGGGCGTCCCTGCTCCCGGTGCTCCCGCCTGTCGGCGCGGCATCGGGAGACGGCGCCCCCGGTGGCAGCCCGCCGGTGTCGGCGACCCTGCGGAACCCGGCCTGCAGCTCCCGCAGCCGCCGGACGACCTCCTGGGTGGCGGCCTCGCCGTCCCTGTCGCCGTCCGGCGGAGGGGTCACCCGGTACTGCCCGAGGACGGCCAGGCAGGCGTCCACCTGGTCCACACCCATGCTCGCCAGCCGGCGCTCCGCCCAGGTGGACGGCCGGTGGACGGCACCGAGCACCTCGGCGGCCAGGGCGCGCAGTTCCGCCATCGGCCGCGGCTCGTCCACCTCGATCCGGGCCAGGGGCGGCTGCCGGGCCGGGTCCGCCGGCGGC
>DASTGO010000118.1:0-4006 GCA_035719045.1 Kineosporiaceae bacterium
CAACGGCTGACCAACCGGCAAGGCGCGTGGAGAGCCCGGTGCCCAGTAATGGGCACGCCGGGTTCGGCGGGCGGGCCGGGGAAACCCACCAGGAGCAATCCTGGCAGGGCGCCCCGGTCCGACCCAGCTGGGCTTGATCAGCTTGCCCGGCCGGGGAGGTCGGGGCGGTAACCGCCGAGGGCGAGCATCGCAAGGCCGATGAGGGCGTCGGTGTCGCGGAACCCGAATGCCATCCGCATGAGCAGCCGTAGCTTGGTGTTGGTTGACTCGATCAGGGCGTTGGACAGGTCGTGTTCGAGCATGTTCTCGATGGCCTGCCGGTGCCGGCGTAGCTTGCGGGCGACCTCGATGAACGGTTTGAGCTTGGACCGTGAGGCCCAGGCCAGCCAGTCGTCGAGCAGGTGGCCGGCGTGAGCGCCCTTGACGGCGATCACCTTGCGGAAGGCTTCCTTCAGCTCCCAGGCCCGGTGCAGGGGCTTGTGGGCGGCGGCGATCCACGCCAGCTTGACCTGCTGCCGGTCGGTCAGATCCTGAGGGTTCTTCCACAGCGCGTACCGGGCGCCTTTGAGGTTGCGGGCGGTCTGCTTGTCCCCGGTGCGGCGGGCGTCGTTCCACACCCCGCGGCGGACCTCGTCGAGGGCGTCGGTGATCCAGGAGACCAGGTGGTAGGGGTCGGCGCACAACACCGCGCCCGGGCAGCGTTCGCCGATCACGTCGCCGATCCAGTCCGCTCCGTCGGCGGTCCCGTGGGTGACCTGCGCGGCCCGGTCCGGGCCGAGGGCGTCGAAGAACCGTCGTAGGGTGGTCCGGTCCCGGCCCGGCGCGGCCCACACCAGCCGCTTGGTGTCGTGGTCCACTACGACCGTCAAGTAGCGGTGCCCGCGTTTGTAGGAGATCTCGTCGATGCCGATCCGCCGTAGCCCGGCCAGCGGGTCCCGGACCGCCACCGCGTCCGCGGCGACTCGGGCCACGATCGACCCGACCGTGCGCCAGGCGATCCGCAGCAACGCACACAGTGTCGTCTTGGCGGTCACAACCGCCAACCACGCCACGGTGTCGTCGAAGGCCCGGGTGTGCCCGGCCTTGTGCCGCGCCCACGGCACGGCCGCCACGGTCGGCCCATGCTCCGGGCACGCCACCCGCGGGGCATCGCCCTCCAGATAGACCGGCAGCACACCAGCGTCCAGGTGACGCCACCGCCGCCGACCATCGCCCTGGTCATAGCCCTTGCAGCGGCGCCCGCACACCCCGCACCGGCCCCGCTGACGGCGTCCGGGCCGCACATGCACCACAACCACCGGATCATCACCGTCATCGTCGATCTCGACCCGCTCGATGACCGCGTGCTCGACCCCCAGCAACGCACGCCATACCCTGGCGTTCGACACGCCGTTCTCCGTCCCCTGGTTCCCAGCCCTCGACAAGCCGGAAACCTAGACGCGAGACGGCGTGTCACCACGTCAGCACGCCGAACCCCCCACGGAAGCGTCAGTAGAGCCCGAAATGGGCGATAACCCTGGAGACTATTCAGCCATTGGGAAGCACTGGGGCTGGGGTGACGATAAGAAGCGATAGGAGGATGGTCGCAGCTGCATAGACAAAGATCACCGCGGCGAGGAAGAACGTTCCGCGACGGAGCCTCGTCGCCGCCACGGCGCGGGCGATGGTCTCCACGTCGCCAATGACCGACTCCATTTCTGACCCGTACACGACTTCACTTCTCCCATCGCGCCAGTGGACCGCCCCGAAACGGGCCCGGCCGTCGTTCGTCACCCCGAGACATGGCATCTTCATCGACCGGTTCAGGTGCACAGAAGGCCGCCTTAGTACACATGCGGCAGGAACCGCCAAGGCACTGCCCGCGCATAGGTGGCGTACTTGTTCTGAAATTCCTCGGTGAGCAGCTTCTCTTCCAGCCCAATTCTATGACGGATACCAGCCAGCATCGGCAGGATCCACAGCGGTCCGAGCCAGCCACCTGCCAGGACACCCAGACCAGTGAAAGTGCAGGCGATTCCGAGGTAGCCGGGATGACGGACGGTCGCGTACGCGCCCGAGACAACAAGAAATTCCTGATCGGGTTGCTGGGCCGGCGACAGTAAGTAGCGCCCACGGAGGTCGACCATCGCCCTCGCCCTGATCACCACCCCGAGACATCCAAGGAAGGTCCCGACGCCTGCCAACCAGGGGGACGGCGGTGATCCCAGCAGCAATCCCAGCAAAACCGGGCCGATATGGGCAGGGATTGTGAGCAGCACCATCAGTTGATCGGAGGTACGTCCCGCCCGGCTCACTTCCCGCAGGGAGCGGTTACCCAAGAACCTCTCCGACACCATGAGGGAAAGCGAGATCATCACCCAGGACGAGACCACGAGCTCCGTCATCGTCCGCGCCCCGACTTCCTCCCCACGAGGTACCAGAGGCCCATGGTCAGGACGACGGGGAGGACGGCGAGGACGAGGCTGCCCCAAAGCACGTGCCCCCCGATCCTTTCTCCGTTTCGAAACGACTCAATCATGGGCATTCCGAGGATATGCCGCACGAAGACGGCATGCGCGCTGTGCGATCTCTTGGCCTCATTGCCTGCCGACATGAACATGAGCAACCAGTACAGGCCTGCCAGTAAGTAGAGGACGAATCCCACCGACAAAGCAGGAAAGCCTCGCCTTCCCGATGCTTCGGCGTTCACATCAATGCTCCTGTTCTTGGGAGTACGGTCTCTGCTGGTCGGGGTTCGGCCGGATTCAGCCGAAGTTGATCATTCCGTCGTGCTGACCCGCCACCGTCGACGCTCTGCGGAACGGGCCAACTTCCACCAGGCGGGCAGGAGGAGCAGACAACCCAGAAGCGCCAATAGCCCGTTGTGGTCCGCGATTCTCGTTAGAACCATGGTCGGGGCTCCCGAAGCGAGAGCAAAGACCACCGTCCCGGCCATCTGCTGTATCGGCTCTCGAGCATCCAGCGGGAGGACCCACATCAGTCCGAGGACGGCCTCCAGAGCGCTGAGGACACTCACCGACGCCGTGGAATAGTCCAGATGCGACAGGAGGTTGGGGGCGGCCCCCAGCCCCGCCATGGGGGCAAGCCCGACAGCGAAGACAAGCACGGCACAGACCGAGAGTCGATTCAGCCAGTCGCTCATGGCCACGCCTGCGTGAAGCTGGGGTGGAAGCTGCCGCTCGAAGAGTCCGCGCAACATCCGCGGGGTCAGCCCGGCGAAGAAGGCGGCAATTCCCACGGCCGGAGTGACCAGGGCCTCCCCGACATGGGGGGCCAGCGAGACCAGTCCGGCAACCATGAAGAGGTTCACCAGAACTGCTCCGGCCAGGTTCGAGACGATGATCGGTGCTCGCAGCACCTGCACCAACTCACCGCGGATGATCGAGGCATTGGGCCGGATGGGCCAGCCGGGTCTGACCCTGGACACCGGTTCACTCTGCCTGAGCCTGACCATCTGGACGAAGGACAGCAGGCAGACGACGACGGCAGCACCGAACTGAAGGAGGACTAGGCCGGCGGTGGTGCCTTGCCCATGCAGGACCCGCCGAAGCAGACCGGGCACGACCAGCACGTCGTACCAGGGCGAGGGCCGGGTCTGGTCTACGACCGAATAGGTCACGATCACGGCGACGGCCATGAACAGCAAGAGTCCGACGGGGTAGTGCGCCGAGGACCAGCCACTACCCCGCAGCACCGTCTTCACCAGAGCGAGGATGACCAGCATCGTCGCAACGGAGACAGCGGCCGTGTCGAACGCAAGGCCCACGGCTTCCGCGAAGGGCACGCCTCCCGAAGCGACGACAAGGATCAAGGGAGGCAAGAGCAATCCCTCGATCAGGAGGGCCAGCACGGCAACCGGCATCCACACGTGAAGTCGGACCGTCGCCCGACCCAGCGGAAGCGCCTGGAGCACCCGCTCCAGAGGGTCTCCTCCGCTCGTGTTCTCGACCAGGAGTACCAAGGGACCGCTGATCAAGTAGAGCGTGAGCAGACCGGAGAGTGAACG
>DASTGO010000119.1:0-12516 GCA_035719045.1 Kineosporiaceae bacterium
TGGGGTTGGGGGGTCTTGGCTGCGGGGTAGGCGTACGTGGTGGTGGTGGTGTTCCCGCCGGTGGCGTGGTCGGTCTGGGTGGTGCGGTTGCCGGTGGCGGTGTCGTAGGTCCAGTCGGTCCAGTAGGGGGCGGGCCCGCCGAGCAGGCTGGTCGCGGGCGCGGTCGCGCAGTCACCGCTGGTGGGGGTCCACGCGGAGGCGAGTTGGCGCAGCGGGGTGTAGGTGAAGCACTGCGTTTCGCCGGTGGCGGCGGGGTCGGTGGGGGTGTCGGCGACGGCGGTGAGGTTGCCGGCGTCGTCGTAGCTGTAACTGTTGGCCGCGGTGGTGGCGGGGGCGCCGCTCGCCGTGTTGACGCCTTGCCGGGTGACCTGGCGGCTGGTCAGGCGGCGGGTGCCGTCCTGGTAGCCGTAGCTGACGTAGATGCTGTGGATGGGTGAGGGGCCTTCGTTGACGGTGAGGGCCTGGCCGTAGGCGGAGTAGGTGGTGGCGGCGACGAGCAGGCTCGTGCCGGCGCTGAGGGTGGAGGGCTGCCCGAGCGGGGTGTAGGTGTAGCCGAGGGCCTCGTTGTCCAGGCCGGGCACGCTGGGTTCGCGGTACTGGGCCGGCTGCCCGTCCAGGTTGTAGGTGGCCGTGGTGGTGTAGGTGCCGGCCAGCCCGGTCTCGCTGGCGGGAATGGTCAGCTTGGTGCCGGTGGCGTTGTTCAGGGCGTCGTAGCCGGTGACCTCACGGGTGTAGGCGTTGCCGCCACTGTCGTAGCGGGTCGAGGTCGCAGGCTGGCCCTTGCCGCCGGGGGCGGTGTCGTAGGTCCAGGACGCCAGCAGGGTGCCGGCCAGGGTCCCGGTGTGTTCCTCGGTCTTGCGGCCGAGCTTGTCGTAGGCGTAGGCGCGGGTGCGGCCCCGGCCGTCGGTGGCGGTGGTGAGCTGTCCGGCGTCGTCGTAGCTGCTGGTGGCGGCGCCGGAGTCGGGGTCGGTGCTGACGATCAGGCGGCCGCGCAGGTCGTAGCCGCGGGTCCACGTGTTCCCCGCCGGGTCGCTCATCCCGGTCAGCAGGCCGTCGGCCCGGTAGGTGTAGGTGGTGTCCTGGAACGCTCCGCCGGTGCCGGCGCTGGTGATGTACTGCCGCAGGGTGGCCAATCGGCCGCGGGCGTCGACGATCGACGTGGTCGGGTTGGCCCCGGCGGGCGGGGTGGTCGTGGTGCGGGACCCGTCGTAGCTGGTGGTCGTGGTGTAGGTGTGCCAGTTCGCCGACCCGATCCCGGCCCGCTGCTCGGACTTGGTGACCCGCCCGACCCCGTCGTAGGTGGTGGCCACCCGCATCGGGGTGTTGGCGTCGGCGACGGTGACCGGGCCGCTGCCCGCGACCCCGTCCGCCCACGCCGGCCCGCTGGCCGCCACGGGCATGCCGCGGCCGTCGAACGTGGTGTTGGCGACGATCCGGGTGGCGGTGCCGTCGGCGGAGGGGGCCTGGGTCTGGAACGCCCGCAACAGGCCGTCGTAGTAGGCGTAGGTGGAGGCGTAGCTGCCGTTGTTCCGCAACGCGCTGCTGGTGACCTTCGTGGGGGTCTTCGGGTTGGCGGCCAGGTCGGCGTAGCTGTAGGTGAAGGTCCGGCTGGCCGACAGGCTGGTCGCCCGGTTCGGCAACCACACCGCCGTCAGCCGGCCCAGCGGGTCATAGGCGGTGGTGGTGACCCGGTTGTTGGCGTCGGTGACGGTCAGGGTGACACCCCGGCCCGGCTCCAGGGTGCTGGAGGCGGTGTCATTGGCGGGGTTGGTGACCGTGACCGAGGTGACCGGGCCCACCCCTGCAGGGGTGTAGGCGGTCTTGGTGTGCCGGCCGAGAGCGTCAGCGGAGTCGGTCACCCGACCGACCGCGTCGTAGGCCAGGGTGCCGGTCTGGGTGTAGGTCAGGGTGCCGCTGGCCGGGTCACCGCCGGTGGCGACCAGGGTCCCGGTGATCTCACCCTTGGTCAGGGCCGGGGTCGCCGACCAGTCGGTGGCACCGTCATACAGGGTGCGCCCGGCCGCGAGCACGTCGCCGGGGATGGCGGGCGTGACACTACAGGCCTTGGCGACAGTCTGGGCGGAGGTGGGGGCGGCCAGGATCCAGTGGGTGGTGTCGGTGGCGTACGTGGTGGTGGTGCACGTGTCGTCGGCCGCGCTGGTGATGTCCCCGAGGTCCTCGACCTGGGTGGGCCGCCCGTTGTCGTCGAACGTGGTGTTGACCTGGGTCTCCCGGTCCACCGTGCCGGCGGCAGTGTAGGTGCGGGCACTGACCGCGGAGGTGGCGTGGATCCGGGCCTGGCGGCTCCCGTCGTCGGCATGCACGCCGCTCAGCCACGGAGTGTTCAGGGTCTCGCCGACGACCGTGCCCAGGCTGGCGCCGGTGACGTTGGCGAGAGCGTCGAAGGTGAGCGTGGCACCGTTGTAGCTGAGGGTCTCCCGGACGTACCCGTTGTGCTGGTCGGCGTCGGTGATGGTGCCGCCGCGGGAGTCCTTGACGGGGGTGGCCGACCGCTTGGTGGTGCAGGCGGTGTTGGCGCAGTCCCCGTCCATCCCGCGCAGGAACAGCGACTCCGACGCCGTCCACGGCCCGGACGGTGCCCCGGTGTAGGCGCGGACCTTGCCGTAGCCGCGCCACTGCCCCCACGTCCGCCGAGCCTGGGGGGTCAGGTCGTCGCGGTCGAAGTGCCAGGCGGGGTCACCCACGTACTCGTAGGAGGTGACGGTGTCGACCTGCCCGCCCACCCCGTCGGAGGAGACGACCCGGGACACCAGGTACTTGTGGAACCAGTCCAGCACCGGGCTGGTCCCCCCCGGCGGGGTGTCGTACACCGGGAAACAGCGACGGGTGTTGTTGGCCGGGTCGATCTTCTTGGTGTCGGCCGGGGTGCAGTCGGCCGGGGTGTACCCGATCGATGTGAGGCCACCCAGCCCGTTGTCGATCCAGGACAGCCGGAACCGGTTGATCGCTGGGATGGTGTCCCCGATCGTGTCGACCCGGTTGGGCGTCGGCTGCGGCGCGTTGAGAGTGATGGTGGGGGCGGCCAGCGTGGCACCGTCCGCGGCCACCCCGGTGTGGGCGATCGCGGTCGGCCACAGCACCTTGCTGGTGTTGTCGCCGGGGTCCTTGAACTCGTGGGTGATGGTGTACCGGTCCACGTCCCGGTAGCTGCTGCCGGTCGACACCCGCGCGGTGACCCCGGTCAACCGGATCCGGGTGAAGAACGCCGGGGACACCACGCTGGGGCACCCGCCGGTGCTGGGACTGGCCACGGCCCCGGTCGCGGCGGTACAGAGCTGGTCGAACGGCACATCCGGCCACGAGGAGGCGTTGGCGGCTGTCAACTGGGCCGGGTCACAGGTGACCGCCCCCGACGGCAGGCAGCGTTCGGCGGTGCTGAACACCACCTGCGCGGCGGCCTGGGTGGTCGGGGCGTCGGTGCGCAACCCGTAGTCGATCCGGGCCAGGTAGCCGCCACGCACGTAGTCGGCGACCGTGGCGTTGAGGTTCTGCCCGTACCGGTTGGTCTCGGGAGCGTAGAAGTAGTTGACGGCGTTGCCGTGCACGTCCACGACGGAGTCCAGGTTCCACCGCCACACCTGCGTGCTGGCCGACCCCGCATAGTTACCCGCGACGTAGCCGGGCTCCCCCGGCTGGTTGCCGAACACCGGCACCGTCCACGCACTGCCGGTAGCCGCCCCGGTCACCGCGGCACTGCCCTTGCCAAACGTGTAGACGGTGCCGTCACCAGTGGTCAGGACCCAGTGCTCCCCCGCCGACCCGGCCGCCCCCACCCGGGTGATCCTGGAGGCGTCGTCGTCGTACAGCTTCCACGTGCCGGTCGCGGTGTCCTTGACCAGCGGCCCGGACCGGGACCCGAAACTCATCGTCGCGTTATCGGACTTCCAGCACAGGTCACCGGTCTTGACCGTGTTGTTCCCGCCCGTCATGTCCTCCGAACAGGACACATACCGGCGCTCGATGTACCCGCTGGACAGGTCGAACCCGTCCCCCACCCACGACGGCTGGTTGTTCGTGGTCGCCACCCGGCCGTCGACCGACCCGGAGTCGTAACCGATCCCCACCGACGGCGCCAACCCACCAGGCACCGGCGGCAACGTCACCGGGTAAGACCAGGAGAACGACCCCGACGCACCCCCCGCCTGCCACGACGACGCCGGGTTCAACGGGGTCGCCGCATAACTGCCGGCGCTCCCGGCCGCGGTCGCCGTCGCCGCCAGCACCGACACCGTCCCCGTGGCCCCTGCCGCCCGCAACCCCACCGCCTGCACAGTCGCCGCCTGGGTGGTCGCCGCCCGTGCAGGGGAGACAACCCCGCGCGTCGTGGAGTACAGGGCCGGGCTCACCACGACCCCCGCACCGCCCGTCCCCGAGGACAGTGCGGCACCGGAAACCGCCGCGGCGCCCGGCTTCGCCGCCGGAACCTGCGACGACGTCCCCGCCGACGGAATGCCGCCCGTCGATGGCTTGCCGCTCACCGACGGGGTGGCGGGCGTCGAGGGCTTACCGCTCGTCGAGGTGCCGCCCGACGAAGAGGTCGCGGGCGTCGAGGGGGTGGTGGGCGTCGAGGGCTTGCCGCTCGCCGTGGGGGTGGGGGCAGCCGTCGGGGTCGCCCCACCGGACGGGGCCGACCCCGACGGGGCGGCTGTCGATGGCGCAGCGGGCGTCGAGGGTCCGGTGGGGGTCGAGGGCGCGGCCAAGGTGGTGGTCGTGGGGGGGATGGTGGCGGTCAGGGTGCCGGCCCGGTCGGCCCGGGTGGGCAGGACCCGCCGTCCGGTGCACCCGGTCACGGTCTGGGTGGCGCCCGTGCCGGTGACGGTGCAGCCGGTCAACTCCACCAGCTGGGCGCGGGAGGCCCAGTCCGCGCCGTAGGAGTCCGCCACACCTCGCACGTCCACGCTGACCGTGGTCGGGCGGGCCGGGCCGGTGGTGGTGGCCACGGTCAGGACCAGCCCGTCCACCCCCGCGGCGGCAGCCACCGGCCGCGGCGCCACCTGCACCTGCACGGTCCGCTGCTCCCCGGCCCCGGCGGTGTCGTCCTGCACGGTGACCGGGGTTCCGGTCGCCGTGGCCTTCCCGCCGGGCTTCAACGTGACCGCCGCACCACCGGCGGCCGGCCACGGCACCCGGGAGGTCGTCACCGGCTTCGGCCCGGCCGGTTTCGCCAGGGCACGGGACACCAGTGGCTTGACCGGCGCGGGCCTGGTCTGCCCCTTCGGCGCCTTCGCCTGCGCGGCCGCCGCCTGCGAGGTCGGGACCACCGCCGACACCAGCAGGGACGCCACCAGAGCGGCCACCACGGTCGAGGCGACCACGGCGGGCCGGGCGGCACGCGATCCCCGGCCGGCCAACGAGCGGGTGAAGGAGCGGGAGGACCGAGACGTCATGGCTTTCCCATCTGATAGCCACACCGGCAACCGGTGTCGGTCAAGCGGCCTAGAGATTCAACAGGTCTGGGGTGCAACAGGTCCGGAGTGCAGAACAACGGGTCGCAGAGCTCACAGGGCGAGAGGGCCGGGGCGGGGTGGGTGACCGATCCGGGCCGCCCACCAGCCGCGCACGGTTCAGGCGCAAGGACTGCCCTGCCCGGTGTGGGGGGAGACCGACCAGGCCCACTTGGCGACGTCCACCCGCAGGACCCCACCATCGGAGGGCAACCCGCCACGGATGGCGTACAGCTCGTCGATCCATCCCGCCCACGGGGTCACCGGCGCCCACCAGGGGGTGGCCGGACCAGGCTGGCCAGACCCCAGCCGCAGCTTCCCCGTCGGTGCCAGCGGCGCGAACGTGGCATCCCACGTGACCGTCTTCACCCCTTGCGCGACCGGGGTGGTGCCCGCCTCGTAGGAGGCGACGCCCAGTTCGGCCATCCGCGCCCCGGGCAGCAGGCTGCCGGTCAACTGGTACCAGGTGCCCGCCACCACCGGCAGGGTGTCCAGCGTCGCGGTGCGGGTCGTCCCGTCCTGCCCGAGAACACTCAGCTGGAACCGGGCCGCACCGGTAGCGTCGGCCACCAGCCCGACCGTGAACACCGACCGGCTCGGCCCGTCCAGGCTCAATGCCACCCGCGGGCCCGTCCCGACCAGCTTGGCCGGGCTGACGGTCTGGTCCAGCGCCGCCCGGTCGACCTGCACCCAGCCCAGCAGGGTCAGGTTCTGCGGGCCGTCGGCGCTGGTGTTCACCACCGGCGCCAGATCCGTGGTGGCTGCGGTCGAGGACGAGAAGTGCAGCGCCCGGTCCCCGGCCCGGCCGCTCACCCCCGGACTGACCCGGGCCACCCCGCTACCGGTCAAGCCGGTCCAGGTGATCCCACTGGGCGCCGTACCCGACCCCGACGGCTTGCACACCGCGTCGTGCGCGGAAGACCCCGTCGTGGCGTCGTCCAGCCCCCAGTGCGCGGCCACATACCCGTTGGCGCTCAACAGGAACGACGCCGGCGGGGACTGGTTACCCGCCCGGTCATACGCCCATACCCGCAGCGTGCTCGGCCCTGACGAGGTCACCGACACCTGCTTCGACGCCGTCCCGCCGGCCGCCACCGACAGCAGTTCCACGCCCGGAGTGTCCCCGTTCAGGGCCCACCGGTAGCCGACCGTGTCCGGGGAAGCGGCGTTCGCCGCGAACGTGAACGCCTCGGCAGTGCCCAGACCCACCAGCCTCGGAACCGGTGCCCCAGTGGCCGGGTCCGTCGGCTGCGGCTGCCCGTCCTTCATGATCGTCGGGGCCAGCGGTGCGACCGGATCCACCACGAAATAGCAGGTGGCGCTGACCGGGGACCAGTCGAGACCGTCCGTGCTGTACGCCTTGTAGGACCAGGTGCCCGCCGCCGTCAACGACCCCGGCGACTGAGCGGTGAACGTCCCCTCGGCATGCGTGCCCGCGTTCAACGTCGTCGTGACCCCGTTCGGGTCCGTGTACTGGATGGTCCCGGCCAACTGGTCGTGGTCGGGGTCGGTCATCCACGCCGCGAACGTGGCCCCACCAGCCCCCACCGCCGGCGCCACCGCCGGGTCGCTCTTGCAGTCACCGCCCGGGCCCGACAGCGAGATCGGGGCATCAGGCCGGGTGTTGTAGGTGACGCTCAGGTACGCCGACGGCTGGAACCGCTTCCAGCTCAACCTGTCGGTCTCGTTGCTGGCCTTCAACCCGAACGTGGTGATCCCCGCCCCGACCCCGTTCACCGCGTAGTCAACCGCCGAGGTGACGTTCCACTCCACCGTCAGGGGATTGGGGTTCACGTCGGTCGTGGACGTGGTCTTGGCGGTGCACCCGGCGCGGCCGTAGGAGACGGTCCTGGTGTCGTAGGTGGCCAGCCAGCCCGGCTGGTTGTTCCAGGTCGTGCTCGCGTCGAACCCGCCGGTCAGGCCAGCCTCCACCGGCGTGGGCGTGCAACTGGAGGCATACGTCTCCACATCGCTCAAGGTCGCCGAGATGATGCGCTTACCGATCACCGCGCTGGTCGGGAAATAGAAGAACAACCGCTTGGTGTCCACCCCGTTGAAGTTCTGGTACCCCAGCCCCTGGTCCGCCCCACCCCAGTTGAAGTACGACGTGTCCGGGAACGACTTGTCCACCATCGCGTGCCCGACCTGGCCCGCCCCGAACACCGGCGGGTCGATGTACACCGGGAACACCGTCGACGTGCTCGACAACACCCCGGCATCCGCCGTCAACGCCAGCTTGCCCCCGGATGTGGTCTGACCCAACCGGGCCACCTTCGCGCCCTCACCCGGACCCTTCTCATCACTGCCCGACTCCCCGCCGGCCGCAGCCCCAGCCCCAGCAGCAGGAGCAGGCGCAGGAGCGGCGAGCGTCGGCCGGCCCCGCTTGCGGGCAGGCGTCGCACCCGTGGAGACCGCCGTCCCCGAGGAATCCCACATCGCCCCCCGGGAACTGCGCATCAGTTGCTCGCCGGCGCCCCCGCGCACGCTGAAACCGCCATCGGCCTCCTGCTTCAGGGTCCCCCCGGTCACCGAGAACCCGAACGACGGCTTGGCCACCCCCGCCAGCTTCGCCGCCGCCGGTGTCTTGACGATCAGCACCTGCGAGAACGAGTCCGCCTGCGCCGTCACCGCCAGATCCACCCCCGGCAGCACCTCGGTGTAGGTGGCCGTGTCCCCCGTCAGCGTCGGCTTCGGCAGCACCGACGGCCACGACAACGCCAACTTCGCCGCCCCCGAGGTGAACTGCACCAACGGAGCAGAACCCCCACCCGAGAACGCCAACGGCAGCACCGACGCCTTCGGCCCCACCGAACCGTCCGCGTTCACCGCCAGCGTCGTGTCGACCGGAACCCACCCACCCGAACGCCGCACCCGCTGCGGCACCACCGACATCCGCAACGTCAACGAACCATCCGGATTGGCGAACACCTGCGAGGACTCCGTGGTCCGGTCCCCCACCTCCACCGGCTTGCCCGCCTTCACGGCCGCCGCCTTCGCCACCTGCTCAGCCGACGGCGGACGCGCCGGATCCAGCACCGCCGCCGCAGCCGGCACCGGCCGGCACACCCCCACCCCACCCAGGACGACCGACGCCACAACCCCGGACACGACGACCAGACGCACACCCCGACGCACCAGCAAGCCCCCGTCACTGCCTGTAGCCCCGATGAGACACCGCACAACCCGCGAACACGAGGCACACCAGGCAAACCAAGGCAACGAGCAGACTCGACGCCCCGACACGCACTCAGGTCACCCACAGCGACCTCGCGGAGATCGCACGCCGTACCTAACCGCAGCCGGCAGGCTTTGACAAGCAAGCGTTTCCCACACCATGGAGCAACCAGACCCAACCCGTCACAACCAGACACCGCACCCGAGAGGGTCTGTGACCGCCCATCAACACAGACACCAAATCGCACGCCCGAAACCGCCGTCGTGGCGTCACCTCACAGGCGTTATCCCATCGGGGACGCACCCGGCGGGGCCATCCCGAACCGCTGCCTCGACCCCAACGCCACCGGCCTGGACGCCGCAGGCGCCACCTGACCCCGGCCCAGGCCGAACATGAGCCCCACCAGCTCTCGGCTCACGTCGTGGTGATTGTCCCCGGCGATCGCTAAGGTGCGCTCGCCACGCCAGCGGGCGCGGCGTCCACGCCTTCATCCCTGCTCGGGGGCTTCGATGATTCCTGGAGTGCGTCGCACCCTGGTCGCGCTCACCGCCGTCCTGCTCGCCGCGGTCCCGCTCGCCGGGTCCGTCCCCGCGGCCCAGGCGGCCACCGCCACCATCTCCGGCACCATCACCGCGGCCGACACCGGTCAACCGGTGCCGCTGGCCTGCCTGGTGGCGTATCCGAACGACGGGTCCTTCCCGCAGAACGCCTGCTCCGACTCTCTCGGCCGGTACCAGCTCACTCAGCTCAGCGCCGGGGTGCAGTACCAGCTCCACGTCTGGGCGACCGGTCCCTTCCTCGGACAGTGGGCCAGGGGCGCCACCGACCAGAGGAGTGCCACCTCGTACGCGGCACCCGCGACGGTCGACTTCGCCCTGGCCCGGGGCGTGCAGGTGTCCGGAACGGTCCGGGACACCGAGGGATCCCCGGTGGCAGGCGCCAGCGTCGGCTTCCAGCCCGCCGTGAACTCCTCCGTCGTGGACGGCGCGGACACCACGACCACCGCGAACGGCACGTACACCGTGTACCTCGCCCCCGGCGACTACGGCCTCACCTTCTGGTCCCCCACTGGGCGCAGCTGGTACGCCCACGGCAAGTACGACCTGGCCTCCGCCGACCCGATCCACGTAGCAGCCGGCACGCCGCTCACCCTGGACGACACCGAGCCCGCCCCGACCCTCATCACGGGTCACGTCACGGACGCCGCGACCGGCCGGCCGCTGCCCGGCATCTGCACCGGCACCACGGAGCCCGCCCACCCGGACTGGTTCTGGGGCCAGGTCTGCACGGACGCCTCGGGCGCGTACAGCCTCCCCGCCACGGCCGGCACCTGGCTGGTGCTGGCCAGCGACCCGAACGGGACCTACGCCGCCGGGCCGGGCTCGACGGTGACCATCACGAACGGCCGGACGCTCGCCGGGATCGACCTGACGATGACGAAGGGCGGCACCGTCACCGGCACCGTCGTGGACCGGGTCACCGGCACCGCGCTGAGCGACATCTGCCCGACCGCCTATGACGCCACCACCGGCGGCTACCTGCCCGGCCAGCGCACGACCTGCAGTGACGCCGGGGGTGCCTGGTCGGTGGGCGCACTGCCCGGCCGGGCCGTGACCGTCAAACTGGCCGGGGACCAGACCCACGTCGCGCGCTGGGCATCCGACGCCGACACGCAGAAGTCGGCCACGCCGCTCACCGTGACACCCGGGGGAACGACCGACGCCGGCACCGTCCGGCTGTACCACGGCGGAACCCTCACCGGGCGGATCACCGATCCCGCGGGCAAGCCCGTCGCGGACGCCTGGGTGCTCTACGGCGCGAACTACGCCTCCCGCGCGGGCGGCCCGGAGTGGCCGTACGCGGCCCAGACCGCGGCCGACGGCACGTACACGATGACGAACGTGCCCGCGGGGAACCTTCCGGTGGAGGTGTTCACCGGTAGCGCCTTCGCCGCGTACTGGAGCGGCGGGGAGAGCGACCCGGCCAAGGCCGACCCGGTGCGGATCGGCTACGACCGGACCACCCGGTTCGACGCCGAGCTCAAGCGGGAGGCCAAGCTGCAGGTGACGGTGAGCGGTGTCCCGGCCGGTGAGTACGTCGTGGTCGACGCATACACCCACTCCGGCGCCCCGGTGGGGATCTCCTCGGACGTGTTCGCGCCAGGGCCGGGGACGATCAGCGGGCTGCCCGAGTCGAAGATCAAGCTCAAGGTGACGGCGGACGTGCCGACGCCGAACGGGCTGACCACCACGCAGCACACGTTCTGGTACCCCAACGCCACCTCGGCCGCGGGCGCCAAGCCGATCGAGGTGCACGAGGGCCGGGCCACGAACGTCACGGTGACCGTCCCGGCCTTCTGACGTCTCGGCCTCCTGACCGTCCCTGCGATCTGCGGTCTGGCCTTCTGACGCCCTGCCCCGTCCCGGAACCACGCCGGACACGCCTGCGGCCGGGTCCCTCCCACGAGGGGCCCGGCCGCAGCGACGTTCAGGGTGCGAGGTGGGGTGCGGGTGGGAGGCCGGGCGGACCGGACCCGTGCCGCGCGGACCCATACGGCGCGGATCACCAGCCGCGCGGATCACCAGCCGCGCGGTCAGCGGCGCGCCGCCGCCCGGATCAGCTGGGCTCGTACGGGGAGACCACGACCTCGACCCGCTGGAACTCCTTGAGGTCGGAGTACCCGGTGGTGGCCATGCTCCGGCGCAGCGCCCCGATCAGGTTGGTGGTGCCGTCGGCGGTCCGGGCCGGGCCGAGCAGGATCTCCGCCAGCGAGCCGACCGTGCCGACGTGGCGGCGCTCCCCGCGGGGAACCAGCGGGTGGTGTGCCTCCGGCCCCCAGTGGAACCCCCGGCCGGGGGCCTCCACCGCGCGGGCCAGCGCCGCCCCGAGCATGACGGCGTCCGCCCCGCAGGCGACCGCCTTGACCACCTCACCGGACCGGCCCATCCCGCCGTCGGCGATGACGTGCACGTACCGGCCGCCGGACTCGTCCATGTAGTCCCGCCGGGCGGCGGCCACGTCGGCGACGGCGGAGGCCATCGGGGCGTGGATGCCCAGGGTGGTCCGGGTGGTGTGCGTGGCACCACCGCCGAACCCGACCAGAACCCCGGCCGCACCGGTCCGCATCAGGTGCAGCGCGGCCGTGTAGGTCGCGCAGCCGCCGACGATGACCGGCACGTCGAGCTCGTAGATGAACCGCTTGAGGTTCAGCGGCTCCCGCCGGCCGGAGACATGCTCGGCGCTGACCGTGGTGCCGCGGATGACGAACAGGTCCACCCCGGCGTCGACCACGGTCTTCCACAGCTGCTGGGTCCGCTGCGGGGTGAGTGCCCCGGCGACGGTGACCCCCGCATCCCGGACCTCCTTCAGCCGGGCCACGATCAGGTCCGGCTTGATGTCCTCGGTGTAGATCTCCTGCATCCGCCGGGTGACGGCCGACGGTTCGAGGGCGGCGATCTCGGCGAGCAGGGGTTCGGGGTCCTCGTAGCGGGCCCACAGACCCTCCAGGTCGAGCACACCGAGCCCGCCGAGCCGGCCCACCGCGATCGCCGTCGCCGGGGACATCACGGAGTCCATCGGCGCCGCCACCACGGGCAGGTCGAAGCGGTAGGCGTCGATCTGCCAAGCCACCCCGACCTCCTCCGGGTCACGGGTGCGCCGGCTGGGGACGATCGCGATGTCGTCGAAGGTGTACGCGCGCCGGCCCCGCTTGCCACGGCCGATCTCGATCTCGTTCACCGGTCAAGGCTAGCGGCCGCACGGCGACGGTCCGGTCCCGGACAAGCCCGGCAGACGGATGCGATGCTCCGGCTTGCGCGCGGGACCGAGTCCGGGGTGGAGGAACACGCCCACCCCGGGCGGGCGCGGTGGCACATC
>DASTGO010000120.1:0-5549 GCA_035719045.1 Kineosporiaceae bacterium
TGTTCGAGTTGGCCGATGCGGTGGCGTGCGGGCAGGGCTGCGATTGTCGAAGCCAAGCCACACCAGGAGTTCCGGTGCCCGTGTTGCCTACCTGCACATACTCGTCATGCCCGACCCACCCGCAGCGAGGTGGATGCACGGTGTACCCCTCGTCCACGTCGGACGGGCAGTGGTCGGTGATCGACGCGGTGCTGCCACCGCCAGCGGTTGCCTCGGGCCCGGCCGGCCGGCGCCCCGGACCGCCACCCGGCGCCGAGACCGCACCTTCCGGCGCCGAAGTACCACCGCCCGGCGCCCGACGGACGATCGTCCCCAGACGTGGCCCGGTCCTTGGTCCCGCAGTCCGGGCCCCGACCGGGTCAAGAATCGTGCCGACCCCACCCGAAGGGGATGTGCGGTGACCGAAACCCAGCCAGCCGACGAACGATTCGCCAACCTGGACGCCTTCGTCCGCCGCGTGCACGGCGATCAGGATCAGCTCATCCAGACGCTGCACGTGGCCCAGGATCTGTTCGGCTACCTGTCCCACGACGTCCTGCTCCACGTCGCCCGGGCCCTGCGCCTGCCACCGAGCGCGGTTCTCGGCGTGGCGACCTTCTACCACCTGTTCCGCTTCGACCCACCGGGCGACCACGTCTGCACGGTCTGCACCGGGACCGCCTGCTTCGTCAAGGGCGCGGATGCCATCGCCCAGGCGGTGGCCGACGAGGTCGGGGTCGCCATGGGCGAGACCACCGAGGACCGGCGGTTCACCCTCGGGCTGGCCCGGTGCATCGGCTCCTGCGGGCTGGCTCCCGTGGCCCTGCTCGACGGCGAGGTGTTGCCGCACCAGACCCCGGAGTCCACGCTGCGGGCGGTCCGCGCGGCCCTGTCCGAGCCCGCCTCCACGTCCCCGTCCGACGACACCACAGCCGTGAACACCACGCCCCAGGGGGCGAGCTGAATGGCCGAACCCATTGACCTTCTCGAGGTCGCCCAGCGCGAGAAGGCCGAACGCGCCAGATATCCGATGCGGGTCAAGGTCTGCAACTCCACCGCGTGCCAGTCTGCGGGCGCCGGTGCGGTGATCGCCGCGGTGAACGACGCGATCGCCGCGACCGACCTCGGGGACGAGGTCCCGGTCGTCCCGACCGGCTGTCTGGGCCCGTGCAGCATGGGCCCACTGGTCCGGGTGGAGCCGCGGGCGGCGACGCCGACCCTGTACCGCGGGGTGGACGCCGATGCCGGGCGGCGGATCGTGCGCGAGCACGTCCGCGGCGGGCGGCCGGTGGACGACCTGGCCGTCGACGCGCAGGGACCGTTCTTCGCCCGCCAGCAGCGGATCGTGCTGGCCAACGCCGGCCGGATCGACCCGGACCGGCTGGAGGACTACATCGCCGAGGGCGGCTACCGCGCGCTGGAGAAGGCCCTCACCTCGATGACCCCGGCCGAGGTGGTCGAGGTGGTCAAGGCGTCCGGACTGCGCGGGCGTGGCGGGGCGGGCTACGCCACCGGCACCAAGTGGTCGCTGCTGGCCGCGGCGCCGGGTCCGGAGAAGTACGTGATCGCCAACGGCGACGAGGGCGATCCCGGCGCGTTCATGGACCGCACGGTGATGGAGGACGACCCGCACCGGGTGGTCGAGGGGCTGGCCCTGGCCGCCTACGCCACCGGCGCGAACCAGGCCTACGTGTACGTCCGCGCGGAGTACCCGCGGGCGGTGCAGCGGCTGGACCGGGCGATCCGGATCGCGCGGCGGCACCGGCTGCTGGGCAAGCGGATCCTCGGCTTCGACTTCGACCTCAACGTCGAACTGCGGATCGGCGCGGGCGCCTTCGTCTGCGGCGAGGAGACCTCGCTGATGGCCTCGATCGAGGGCCGCCGGGGGACGCCGCGGCTGCGCCCGCCGTACCCCACGCAGCAGGGCCTGTTCGGCCGGCCAACGATGATCAACAACGTCGAGACCCTGGCCAACATCCCGGCCCTGGTGCTCAACGGCGCGGACTGGTTCCGCTCGGTCGGCACCCCGAACTGCCCTGGTACCAAGGTGTTCGCGCTCGCGGGGGACCTGGCCGTGACCGGGCTGATCGAGGTCCCGATGGGGATCACGCTGCGGGAGATCGTCGAGGACATCGGCGGCGGGGTCGGCGGCGGTCGCCGGTTCAAGGCGGCGCAGACCGGCGGTCCGTCCGGGGGCTGCATCCCGGCCGCACATCTGGACACCCCCGTGGACTACGAGAGCCTGCGCGATCTCGGCTCGATCATGGGCTCCGGTGGCCTGATCGTCATGGACGAGACCGCCTCGATGCCGCAGATCGCGCGGTTCTTCGTGCAGTTCTGCCGCGACGAGTCCTGCGGCAAGTGCGTGCCGTGCCGGACGGGCACCGTCCAGATGCACCAGTTGCTGGACAAGATCTGTGCCGGCCGGGCCACCCGTGACGACCTGGCCCTGCTCGGCCGGCTGTGCACGGTGGTCCGGGAGACCAGCCTGTGCGGGCTCGGGCAGTCCGCGCCGAACCCGGTCACCAGCACCATGCAGTACTTCCGTGAGGAGTACGAGGCCCTCCTCGTCGACGGCGGACCCGTCGGCGCATCCTCCACCGGCAGCCTCCCGGAGGTGTCCCGTGCGTGAGCGCCGGCCGAAGCTCGACATCGTCATCGACGGCAAGTCCGTCAAGGCGTTCGAGGGCGAGACCGTCCTGAACGTCGCCCGCCGGGCCGGGATCAGCATCCCGACGCTGTGCCACCTGGACGGCCTGTCCCCGTGGGGCGCCTGCCGGCTGTGCGTCGTCGAGATCGCCGAGCAGCGTGGCCTGCGTCCGGCCTGCGCCACCACCGTCGTGGACGAGATGGAGGTCAGCACCACGACTCCGCGACTGCAGGCGCACCGCCGGATGATCGTGGAAATGCTTCTGGCAGAGGGCAACCACGTCTGCAGCGTCTGCGTCGCCAACGAGCACTGCGAACTACAGGACGTCGCGAAGGCGGTCGGCGTCGACCACGTCCGGCTGAACTACCAGGCACCGGTGCGGAAGGTGGACGCCTCCCACCCGCTGTACGTCTTCGACCCCAACCGCTGCATCCTGTGCACCCGCTGCGTACGCACCTGCGACGAGATCGAGGGCGCCCACGTCTGGGACATCGCGCACCGGGGCGAGAACGCCCACCTGATCAGCGGGCTCGGCGGGCCCTGGGGCACCTCCAAGTCGTGCACCCGGTGCGGCAAGTGCGTGGCCGCCTGCCCGACCGGAGCCCTGTTCGCCCAGCACTCGGCGATGGGTGAGGCCCGGCACTCCCCCGAGCTCATCGCCCGGCTGGTGGCCGCCCGGCGCGACCACGAATGGCTGCCGCCGGTCGGCTTCGGCGACGCGCCGCAACCCCCCGCACCCGCCGCCGCGACCCCCCGCCGTACCGTCCCGGCGCCCGCCCCGCTGGAGGCCGCCACCCCGGCCCCCGATTCCGGGCCCACCCGCCCCGGGCCGATCCGGGTGGCCACCGCCTGGCTCGGCGGCTGCTCCGGCTGCCACATGTCGTTCCTGGACCTTGACGAGGCACTGGTCGATCTGGCCGGTCGGATCGACGTGGTGTACGGCCCGCTGGTCGACACCAAGGAGGTCCCGGAGGGCATCGACCTGGCGCTGATCGAGGGCGCGGTGGCCAACGAGGAGAACCTCGAGCTGGCCCATACCCTGCGGGCCCGCAGTGGTCTGGTGGTCTCCCTCGGCGACTGTGCAGTGACCGGCAACGTCACCGCGATGCGCAACCCGCTCGGGGATCCGCAGGCGGTGCTCCACCGGGTGTACGTCGAGCAGGTGACCCGCGACGGAGTCGTCCCCGACCAGCAGGTCCCGCCCCTGCTGCCGAAGGTGCTGCCGCTGCACCAGGTGATCACGGTGGACGCCTTCCTGCCCGGCTGCCCCCCGTCCGCGGCCCGGATCGGGGAGGCGTTGACCGCCATCCTCACCGGGCTGGAAGCCCGGCGGCTGGCGGGGCCCGGCCCGGCGACGCCACCCACCGGATCCGGCACCGCACGCGCCGCCATGGCCGAAGGAGGCCACCATGCCTGATGTCGTCACAGTCGGGCCGGTCTCGCGGATCGAGGGGCACGCGAAGATCACCGTGCAGCTCGACGACGCCGGGACGGTCAACGACGCCCGGCTGCACGTCACCGAGTTCCGCGGCTTCGAGCAGTTCTGTCTCGGCCGCCCGGTCTGGGAGATGCCGAGCCTGACCGCCCGCACCTGCGGGATCTGCCCGGTCAGCCACCTGCTCGCGGCCGCGCAGGCCGGGGACGCCATCATGGGCGTCAAGCCGCCGGCCACCGCGCGCCGACTGCGCCGGCTGGCCAATCTGGCCCAGCTCACCCAGAGCCATGCGCTGAGCTTCTTCCACCTGTCCGGACCCGACCTGCTGCTGGGGATGGACGCGGATCCCAAGCTGCGCAACGTGTTCGGACTGATCCATGTCGAGCCGGAGATCGCCCGGCGCGGGATCCGGCTGCGGGCGTTCGGGCAGTCGGTGATCGAGGCGGTCGCCGGCCGCAAGGTGCACTCCCCGGGGATCGTCCCCGGCGGGGTGGCGCAGCCGCTGAGCGAGCAGACCCGGGACGAGATCCGCGCGGGCCTGCCGGAGGCCCTGTCGACGGCGAAGTTCGCCCTCGAGCTGTACCTGCGGGTGGCCGACCGGTTCGAGCGGGAGATCGCGGCCCTGGGCCGGTTCCCGAGCTACTTCCTGGGCCTGGCCAACGACGACTGGACCTGGGCCCACCACGACGGGCACCTGAAGATCATCGACAGTTCCGGCCGGATCATGGGGGACCGGATCGAGCCGCGGCTCTACGCCGACTGGATCGGCGAGGCCGCGGTGGTGGACAGCTACCTCAAGACGCCGTACCTCAAGCCGGCCGTCCCCCCGGGCGGCGCCGTCGCGGCCGGGATGTACCGGGTCGGACCGCTGGCCCGGGTGAACCTCTGCCACACCATGGGCACCCCGCTCGCGGACGCCGCCCTGGTGGAGTTCCGGCAGCGGGCCGGATCGCCCGCGCTGTCCTCGTTCCACTACCACCACGCCCGGCTGGTCGAGGTGATCGCCTGCCTGGAACAGATGGAGCGACTGCTGGACGACCCGCTGCTCACCGGGCCCACGGTGCGGGCCGAGGGCCGGGTCAGCCGGACCCACGGTGTCGGGGTGTCGGAGGCGCCGCGCGGCACCCTCGTCCACGACTACACCGTCGACGAGGACGGCCTGCTCACCGACATCACGATGATCATCGCGACCGGGCACAACGCGCTGGCCATGAACGCGACACTGGCGCAGGCCGCCCGCGAGTTCATCCACGGGCGGGACATCCCCGAGGGCGTGCTCAACCGGCTGGAGGCCGGGGTCCGGGCCTATGACCCCTGCCTGAGCTGCTCCACGCACGCCCTCGGCCGGATGCCCCTGGAGGTCGAGGTCACCGGACCGTCCGGCGAGGTGCTCGGTACCGCCCGCCGTGGCTGACGGGCCCCCACACGAGCCCCCGCCCGGCCCCGGCCCCGGCCCCAGCCCCAGCCCCCGCGGGCACGGTGGCA
>DASTGO010000121.1:0-9008 GCA_035719045.1 Kineosporiaceae bacterium
GCCCCCCGCCGGTCTGATCACAACACCATCCGGACCGGTCCGAGCCAGGGCGGGCGAGATCCTCCACACCGGGTGCGGTCAGGTACGTCGCAGGTACGGCTGGACCCGTTCCGGCTGGGCACGGTGGCGCACCGTGCCCGCTTTTCGGGAGCGATGTGCCACCGTGCCCGCGACGTGACCGGGCCAGAGGCGTGACCGGGCCCGAGGCGTGACCGGGGCGGTCAGGCCGGCAGCAGCGGGAGCAGCGCGGACAGGTCGGCCCGTTCCCCGCTGGCCCGGACGGCACCGTCGGCGACCGCGCCCGCCCAGTCCAGGCGTCCCGTGGCCAGGGCCAGCCAGGTGACGGGGTCGGTCTCGACGACGTTGGGCGGCGTGCCGCGGGTGTGCCGGGGTCCTTCCAGGCACTGGACGGCAGCGAAGGGCGGCACCCGGACCTCCGTGGTCCCGCCGGGAGCGCGGGCGGCCAACTCCTCCAGGGACCAGCGGACCGCGGTGGCCAGGACCTCCCGGGGGACGGGTCCGGGGTGGGTCCGCGCCCAGGCGGTCACCGCGGCCCGGCCGTCCTGGGCGTCGATGCGTCGGCGGGGTGGCACAGGGGCGATCCTCCCCCGGCCCGGCACCGCGATGCACATCACCCGGAGGCCACCTCACCCTGCACGGCACATCCGCGGACCTGTTCCTCTTGGCCTGCGGTGACGGGACCGTCAGGATGCGACGCGACGACTCGTCACGGACCGGGACCGGCCCGTCGGGCAGGAGGAGGGTCTGCAGTGACCACCATCGGGACTGGCGCCCCGACACCACGGCGGATCCAGGCGGTCCGCCGGCCGACGATGCGTGATGTGGCGGCCCGGGCCGGGGTGAGCCTGAAGACGGTGTCACGGGTGGTCAACGCCGAGGCCGGGGTGTCCGCGAGCCTGGCGGAGCGGGTCCGGCGCGCCGTCGAGGAGCTCGACTTCCGGCCGAACGCCGGGGCGAGCAGCCTGCGCCGGGCCGACGGCAAGACCGCTACCGTCGGCCTGCTGCTGGAGGACGTGGCCAACCCGTTCTCCTCGGCCCTGCACCGGGCCGTCGAGGATGTGGCCGTCCCCCGCGGGGTGATGGTGTTCTCCGCCAGCCTCGACGAGGACCCCGACCGGGAGCGGGAGCTGACCCGGGCGTTCGTGGGGCGGCGTGCGGACGGGCTGATCCTCGTCCCGGCCAGCGAGGACCAGGGCTACCTGGCCAGCGAGCTGCGGGCCGGGACGGCGATCGTCTGCGTGGACCGGGAGTGCCACGGCCTGCCGGTGGACTCCGTGGTCACCACCAACACGGCCGGGGCCGCCGAGGGGGTGCGGCATCTGCTCGCGTTCGGGCACCACCGGATCGGCTACCTCGGCGATCTGCGGGCCATCCGCACGGCCCGGCAGCGGTTCGAGGGCTACGTGCAGGCCCTGGAGTCCGCAGGCGTCCCGATCGACCCGGCACTGGTGGTGCACGACCTGCGCGACGCCTCGGCCGCCGACGGTGCAGCCAGCGCCCTGCTGACCCGGCCGGACCCGCCCACCGCACTGTTCACCGCGCAGAACCTGGTCACGATCGGGGCCCTGCGCGCCCTGCGCCGGCTCGGCCGGGAGGACCGGGTCGCCCTGGTCGGCTTCGACGACTTCCCCCTGGCAGAGCTGCTGCGCCCGGGAATCACCGTGGTCGCCCAGGACCCGGCGACGATCGGCCGGACCGCGGCCACCGTGCTGTTCGAGCGGCTGGCCGGGGACCGCACTCCGCCGCGGGTGCACGTGGTGCCGACCACGCTGATCCGTCGCGGCTCCGGGGAGATCCCGGCGCCGGCGTGACCGGTCCCACGGCCGGGGAGCCCGCGCCGGCCGTGGGGGGTGACGCCCCGGCCCGTTCCCGGGGCGCTGTTCAGTGCCGGCTCAGTGCCGGCGCTCCCGGTCCCGGCGGCCGTACTGGTGCAGGAGGTCGTCGTCGTCCTCCGGGGCGTGCAACCGGACCCCGCCACCGGCCCGCTTGGCGGCGTACATGGCGACGTCGGCGCGGCGCATCAGCTCGCCGCGGCTGGCGGCCTGGGCCGGGAAGACCGCCACCCCCAGGCTGGCCCCGATGGTCAGCGTCTCCCCTGCCACGATGATCGGCCGGTGCAGGGTGGCCAGCATCCGCTCCGCGATCACGATGGCGGACTGCGGTTGCGGGTCGGGGCCGGAACCGGGCAGATCGGCGCAGACGGCGAACTCGTCCCCGCCGAGCCGGGCCAGCAGGGCGTCCTCCGGCAGCCCGGACTCCAGCCTGCGGGCCACCGCGAACAGCAGCTCGTCGCCGACGGCATGTCCGAGGGTGTCGTTGACCTCCTTGAACTTGTCCAGGTCCACGAGCACGACGGCGAACGGGTGCCGCCGGTCCAGCCGGTCCTCCACCTGGCGGTAGAAGGCGCGCCGGTTCGCCAGGGCGGTGAGGTCGTCGGTGGCGGCCAGCCGCTCGGTCTCCGACAGGGCCTGGACCTGGATGTAGGCGTCGGCCAGCCGCAGCAGCGCCACCGCGGCGGACGCCGTCGCCAGCCCGATCCCGAGCGTGGACAGCGGCCAGCGGGTCCCGATCACCAGCAGGCTGATCGCCACGGAGGCCGACACCAGGGGCACCACGAGGACTCCGGCCCCCCAGGTCCGGCTGGTCCGCCGGGACCGGGGGCCCGCGGCGGCGCCCAGGCTGACCAGGCACACCCCGACCACCCAGGTCCCGTCGAGCACCGTGCCGTACTGCCAGGCGCCCAGGGCGTTCTCGATCGCGAAGGCGCTGTCGGCCAGGGCGTAGATGACGATGGCCAGGATCAGCCAGCCGGACATCCGTTCCGGCCTGGCCCCGGACAGCGCGACCGCCCCGACGGTGATCGTGAGCACGGTCAGGTCGCAGATCGGGAAGGCCAGGACGAGCACGGGGTTGACCCGGCCGATCTCCGCGGCCTGGATCGCCGGCGGCAGCACGAAGGCGGTGAACGCGGCCCAGATCGCCAGCGCCGCGACCAGGGAGTCGAGGACGGCGCCCCGGGTGAACGCGGTCCACCGGCCGCGGTGGATCTGCACGATCGCGACGAAGGCGCACGGATAGGCCGGCAGCATGACGGCGATCGAGGCGACCGCCAGGGCGGTGGCCGGCTGGGGACCGGTGTGGGCGTTGGAGAGCAGGTTGCCCAGGAACATCGCCAGCGGCCACCCGGCCAGCGGCAGGCGCCAGGACCGGTGCCGGGGGTCGGCCCGGATCATCGCCAGGTGGTAGGCGCAGGCCAGGCCGAGGGTGAGGTTCTGCAGCCCGAAGTCCCGCCAGAGCCGGAAGGTGTGCGGGAACACCGCCAGTGCGCCCAGGTAGGTGTACAGGGCGAGCAGGGCCCAGATCCTCAGCGCACCGGCCAGCGACCGGTCGCCCCGCTGCGGGCGGCCCGGTGCACCGGTGACCTGATCCGTGGCCACGTCATCGGGTCGGCCCGCCGACCGGGTGACTTGAGGCGCCGGGAGGGTTGCCCGCGGCGACGGCGGCCGCTGGCACGACACCGACGGTCCCGGGGGCCGGTCGGCCTGGGAACTCGTTCCGCGTCGGCTCACCCCAAGATCAATATCACACTGATTGTCGCTTGTATGCCACTATGGGTGACTTGCTCGGGGCTGGGTTGAGTGCCCGGCGAAGCGCGTCACGACGCCCGGGCGGGGCGGGAGGCGATGGTGTCGGCAACCGGTCCGGACCTGGCGTCCGGAGATGAGATCAGCCTGCTCCCCGTCACCGGCGGGCGGCTCATGCGCGGGACGGTGGTCGAGATCATGGCCGCCGTCGACGGGGCGGCGGTGCGCGTCGAACTGCTGCCGCGGGCGGGCAGTTGGATGCACGGCGTGCGGACCTGGGTGATCCGCGGGCCCGGCGACCGGGGGACGATGGCCGTCTACGAGGGCCGGCTGCGGGTGCAGGGCACGAGCCGGTGGCCGGAACTGGTGGAGCTGAACCTTCTGGCCGACGAGTCCCGGCGAGCCGCCCTGCGGGCCGCCGCCCGGCATCCCATGCTGCTGGTCCGCCCGGGCAAGGTATCCAGGGCCACGGAGAGCCTGGACCTGTCCTCCACCGGCTGCCGGGTCACCGTCCCGGACGGGCAGGAACTGGCGGCAGGGCAGGTGGTCCAGGTCGCCGTGGACCTCGACGCGGGCAGTTCGGTCTGGGCCGAGGCCCAGGTGGTGTGGTCCGACGGGGACACCCGGACGGCCGCCCTGCGCTTCACCCGGGTCGACCCGGCCGACCAGGAGCGCCTGGACCGCGGCGTGCTGGCGGCCCTGGCCACCCGCTCCCCCCGCGGCAGCTGACCGTTCCCGGCCGGGTACGCCCGGCCGGTACACCCACGACGCCCGGTACACCCGATCCGCCCGGTACACCCGATCCGGCCGGTACACCCGATCCGCCCGGTACACCCGATCCGGCCGGTACACCCGATCCGGCCGGTACACCCGATCCGGCCGGTACACCCGATCCGGCTCTGCCCCTACGCCGGCAGGGACTCCGGCTCGAAGACCGCCGGCAGCGTGTTCGCGTGGGCGGTGCGCAACTCGTCCAGCCCGACCTCGAACTGACCCTCGACGGCGAGCACCGGACGCTCCACGGTCGCGCCGAGGACCACCGCCGCCACCCCGTGCGCCGCGCACAGCGCCTCCAGCCGGGGCTGCTCGGCGGGGTCAACGGCGACCACGACGCGGGCGGTGGACTCCGACCACAGGGCCACGAAGGCGTCCACCCCGTCCCGCTCGCACAGCCCGGCCAGCGACACCTCGGCGCCGACTCCGTAGCGCAGGCAGCCCTCGGCGAGGGTCTGGGCGAGCCCGCCCTCGGACAGGTCGTGGGCGGCGGCGGCCAGCCCGGTCCGGGAGGCGTCGACGAGCAGGTCCGCGAGGGCCCGCTCGGCCTGCAGGTCGCAGTGCGGGGGGAGGCCGCCGAGGTGGGCGTGCTCGACCCACGCCCACTCCGAACCGGCCAACTCGTCCCGGGTGGTGCCGAGCAGGATCAGGGTCAGCCCCGGCGTCCGCCAGCCGGACGGGGTCCGCCGGGCCACGTCGTCGATCACACCGAGGACACCGGCCACCGTGGTGGGGTGGATGGCCACCTCGCCGGTCTGGTTGTAGAAGCTCACGTTCCCGCCGGTGACCGGGATGCCCAGTTCGAGGCAGCCGTCCGCCAGCCCGGACACGGCACGCTCGAACTGCCACATCACGCCCGGGTCCTCGGGTGAGCCGAAGTTCAGGCAGTCGGTGACCGCCACCGGCCGGGCCCCGGCGGTCGCCACGTTGCGGTAGGCCTCGGCCAGGGCCAGCCGCGCACCCTGGTACGGGTCGAGGGCACCGAACCGGCCGTTGCAGTCGGTGGCCAGCGCGACCCCGAGCCCGGACTCCTCGTCGACCCGGATCACGCCCGCGTCGTCCGGCTGGGCCAGTGCGGTGTTACCGAGCACGTACCGGTCGTACTGGTCGGTGACCCAGGCCCGGCTGGACAGGTTCGGGCTGGACACCATGCGCAGCAACAGATCCCGCAACTGCTCGCCGGTCTGCGGGCGGGGCAGCCGGCCGGGCGCGTCGGCCTGCCGGGCGTCCAGGTGGTCGGGGCGGGCGATCGGGCGGGAGTACACCGGGCCCTCATGGGCGACCGTGCGCGGCGGCACGTCGACGACGACCTGGTCGTGCCAGAGGACGATCAGGCGGCCGGTGTCGGTGACCTCGCCCAGCACGGTGGCCTCGACGTCCCACTTCGTGGTGACCGCGAGGAAGCCCTCGAGATCGCCGGGGCGGACGACGGCCATCATCCGCTCCTGCGACTCGCTCATCAGGATCTCCTCCGGGCGCAGCGAGGAGTCCCGCAGCGGCACCCGGTCCAGGTGGACCAGCATGCCGCCGTCGCCGTTGCTGGCCAGCTCGCTGAACGCGCAGGACAGCCCGGCCGCGCCGAGGTCCTGGATGCCGTCCACCACGCCGGCGGCGAACAGTTCCAGGCAGCACTCGATGAGGACCTTCTCCTGGAACGGGTCCCCGACCTGGACGCTGGGCCGCTTGGTCACGCCCGCGGAGTCGAAGCTCTCGCTGGCCAGGATGGAGGCGCCGCCGATCCCGTCCCCACCGGTCCGGGCGCCGAACAGCACGACCAGGTTGCCCAGGCCGGAGGCGTTGGCGAGGTGGATGTCCTCATGCCGCAGCTTGCCCACGCACAGCGCGTTCACCAGCGGGTTGCCCTGGTAGCAGGGGTCGAACACGACCTCCCCGCCGATATTGGGCAGGCCCAGGCAGTTGCCGTAGCTGCCGATCCCCGAGACGACCCCCGGCAGGACCCGGGCGGTGTCCGGGTGGTCCAGGGCCCCGAAGCGCAGCGGGTCCATCACCGCGATCGGCCGGGCGCCCATCGACATGATGTCCCGGACGATCCCGCCGATACCGGTCGCGGCGCCCTGGTGGGGCTCCACGTAGGAGGGGTGGTTGTGGCTCTCGATCTTGAACGTGACCGCCCAGCCCTCGCCGATGTCGACCACGCCGGCGTTCTCGCCGATGCCGACCATGAGGTGCTCGCGCATCTGGGGGGTGGTCTTCTCGCCGAACTGCCGCAGATGCACCTTGCTGGACTTGTAGGAGCAGTGCTCGCTCCACATCACCGAGTACATCGCCAGCTCGCAGGAGGTCGGCCGGCGGCTCAGGATCTCCCGGATCCGGTGGTACTCGTCCTCCTTGAGGCCCAGCTCACGCCACGGCTGCTCGACGGCGCCGTGGGCGATCGCCCGCTCGACGGTGTCGACGTGTTCCCGTGCGGCCGGACGCCCACCGGAGACCAGCGGGCCGTCGGGGTCCACCGCCTCACCGAGATCGGTGCCGTAGGTGCTGATGCTGTCGCTGGTCACGCTGCCGGCTCTCCTCAAGTCGCAGGCGGACGGCGAGCGGCGGGAGGCGGCCGTCCCGGACCAACGCTACCGGGCGCGGCGTACCCCTCCCGACCACGGCTGCGACAGTGCGCCACTGCGACGTCAGGACGGCCTGACGTCAGGACGCCCCGACGTCAGGCCGTGACCGCGACGGTGAACTCCCAGAGGGAGTAGCCCCACTGCGTCCCGCGCGCCCAGGCGTACACCTTCACGTACCTGGCCTGCCGGCCCGCCAGCGGCACCGTGTCCACCCCGCCGTTGCCCTTGTCGTCCTGGTAGACCGTGGTCCAGGTGTTCCCGTCCAGGGAGAACTGGATCTGGTACTGCTTCGCGTATGCGGTCTCCCAGTTCAGCCGGACGCTGCTGATCGGGTACGCCTGGCCCAGGTCGGTGTAGATCCACTGCTGGTCGGAGTAGGCGCTGCTCCACCGGGTGGAGGTCTCCCCGTCGAAGGCCTTGCCTGCGTCGCGGGTGGCCGCGTCGGTGGAGGAGGCGTAGGCGGGCTGGTCCAGGGCCACGTTCGTGGTGTCCACCGGGGCCGGGGTGGCCGGCGGGGAGGCGAGGGTGATCTCCCCCTGGGTGAGCACCCGGTTGGCGGTGAAGGTCTGCCGGAGCCGGGCCGGGGTGTTGTAGGCGGGGTCGGTCAGGTATTCCGACCAGATCATGAAGTACGCCCAGCGCGGCTGGCCCTTCAGCTGCAGCGGGGTCGGCACCCGGCTGACCTCGGTCAGGGCGATCGGCTTGCCGTGCGCGACCGCCAGCACCTTGGCGTAGGTGTCTGCGCTGGGGAAGGTCTGCATCCAGGAGTCGAGACCGACCACGTCGACGTAGGCGTCACCCGGGTAGTAGTCGGCGAACGCGGCGGTGTTGACGTCCTTGACGCTCCAGACCCAGACGAGATTGGTCAGGCCCTTGCCCACCAGGTAGTCGTGGGTCATCCGGAACAGCTTGCCGCTGCCGTCCGCGCCGGGCCGGCCGCCCCACCACGCCCAGGTGTCGTTCAGTTCGTGGTCCGGGCGCCAGAGCACCTCCACCCCGGCGGCCTTCAGCGACTGCAGGTAGGGCACGACGACGTCCATCCGGGACTTCCAGGTCGCGTTGAGCGCGGTCCCGTCGGTGGTCAGCTCCGCCCACTGCGCATCGGTGAGCCGGCCCATGATGTCCTTCGTCCAGTCACAGCTGGCCGGGGCGGTCGGCGGGCACATGTGCCACATCAGGGTGACCAGGGAACCGGACCGCCACTGCTGGGCGGCCGCCGCGACCATGGTCGGCCGGTCGGCGTCGCCGCCGAAGGCGAAGTCCCCGCCGTACAGGCCGGGAGTGACCCCGGTGATCGCCCGGGCCTGGTCGGTGTACTGGGTGGGCAGGTTCAGCGGTTCCTTGTTGTGCTGGCCCGCCACGGTCCGGGAGCCGCTGATCGCGGTGAGGTAGGGCAGCACCCGGGCGGAGGCGGCCCGGGCCGGCTGTCCCGCCGCCAGCGGCAGCACCCCGCAGACCAGGGCGAGCAGCGCCGCCAGGCCCGGGACGACCATCCTGCCCCGCGGCCGGACCGCCCCGCCCCATGCGTGCCGGGGACCGGTCTCCCGGCCGTCCCGGCTTCCCCTCGCCACGTCGCCGCGGCACCGCCCGATGACCCTCACCCCGTTGATCACGACCGGCACCCTAGCGGGCCATGGTCCGGGACGGCCCCGAGGGACTGCCGGCGGGCGGCCGCCCTACGGGTCAGACGCTGAGCACCGCCGACAGGGCCGAGGTGAAGAAGCGCAGGCCGTCGGCGCTGCCCCAGGCCCCGGTGGCGCCCTGGACCGGCCCGAACAGCGGGTCGACCGCGTGCTCGGGGTGCGGCATCAGGCCGACGACCGTGCCGGTGGCGTTGGAGATCCCCGCGATGTCCCGGTAGGAGCCGTTCGGGTTCACCTGGAGGTACCGGGCGACGACGCGCCCCTCCCCCTCGAGGCGGTCGAGCGTGGCCGCGTCCGCGACGTAGCCGCCCTCGCCGTTCTTGAGCGGGACGACGATCTCCTCGCCGGCCGCGTACGCACGGGTCCACGCGGTGCGGACGCTGTCGATCCGCAGGCGCTGGTCACGA
>DASTGO010000122.1:0-2838 GCA_035719045.1 Kineosporiaceae bacterium
GGCGCCAGGGTCATTCAGGATCGTTCCGGCAAGTCAGTCGGCCGGATCGACCTCGCTAGGTACGGTCGTCGCCGGTCCGGTTGCTGCACTTTGGTGCTGCACGCTGGCGATAGGCGTGTCACGGCCTGGGCTCTCGGCTCCGGAGGCCGGAGGTCTATGCCGTCGTGAACTGCGCAGATGCCCAACAACACGATTTCCGGTCCTCACCTGCTCCGCAAATACCGTTGAGCGTTGGCCCTGCATTCCGCAGATATGAGTCTGGCGTGGTGCCCGGATCCGGGATCTGACGTGGGTAAACGCGCGCCGGGGTGGTGACGGGGCGTGTCACTAGCCGCTCGCGCTGCCGCTGGTCAGGAAGCCGCGGCGGGGGTGGCCTCGATGATCTTCTTCGGGTGCGCGATCTTGAGCTTTGCGAGCAGGTAGCGCTGGGTTTTGGTGAGCTCGGCGGTCTGCCGGAACGTACCGGCCGGGCCGGTGAACGTGCCGAGGGTGAGCAGGTCCAGTTCGTCGGCGATCTTGGCCCACGTGGTGCCGGTGGCGGTCTCGGCGACGCGGATGAGCAGCAGGGCGAGCCAGCACAAGATGACGTGGGCGCGGATGCGCTGCTCCTTGCGGTGGTAGACCGGGCGCAGGTCGATGACCTGCTTGAGGTCGCGCCAGCCGCGCTCGACTTCCAGGAGCTGCTTGTACCCGAGGGCGATGTCCTCCGCGGGCAGCCTGGGGTCCGAAGTGCGGAGCAGGTACTTGCCGTCGAGGTTCTCCTCGGCCTTGATGGCGGCGGCGTCGATGCGGAGCAGCCCGCCCGGGGTGACCCGCAGGTACCGGTTCAGGCCCGGCTTGGTCGAGATCACCCCGCGCAGCTCGGCCCGCTTGGTCTTGGTGAGCTTGTCCGAATCCTTGATCAGCTCGCCGAGCTGGGCGAGCAGGCGCTCGCGGACCTTGGCGTCCCGCTCGGCTCCCTGGGGGTTGTAGCAGATCACGAACCGCTCGTGCTCGGCGATGCGGACCTCCTTGACCCGCAGGTTCGCCGCCACCTCCTGGTAGCGGCCCTGCCGGGACAAGGCGGCGTCCGCCTCGGCCGACCCGGAGCGCAGCTTCTCCCCGAGGATGTAGTGGTGGTCGCCGGAGCGCAGGAACCGGCGGTTGCCCGCCGAGGCGAAGCCGCGGTCGGCAACCCACACGATCCGTGACAGCGTCCAGTCCCGCATCTCGTCCTTGACCTGGCGGATCAGCGCTGAGTCGGCGGTGTCCCCGGGCCAGCACCAGATGCGTACCGGGATGCCGTCGCGGGTAACGGCCATGCCGATCACGATCTGCGGCAGGTCGTCACGGTGGTCCTTGGAGTGCCCATAGGCGCGGAACCCGCCGGGCTTGCCCTCGGCTGCCTTCTGCTCGTCATCGGTGACGTTGCCGTGCTTGTCCCGCGGCACCGGCTCGTCTTCCTCATCGAGCTCGAAGCAGGTGCTGGTGGTGTCGAAGAACAACAGGTCCACCTCGAGGTTGAGCAGGTTCGCCACCTGGGCAAACACTTCCCGCTCCAGGGCATCCCTGACCTGCGTCAGCCAGTCCATCGCCCGGTAGCAGGCGTCGTCGGTCGTGGCGGACAGCCCATCGATGTGCGCCTTACGGCCGACCCAGTGCGCCGCCGCGAGCTTGGACGAGGGGTCCAGCGCCCGGTTGGCGACCAAGGCGAACAGCACCCGCTCAACCGCGGCATCCCGCCGCGTCTTGGCCAGCTTCGCGGTCATCAGCGCGCCGATCCCCAGCCGCTGCCACAGCTGGTCCAGCAGCCACGGCCCGCCGAAGGCGACCGAGCCGGCATAGGCCAGGCCCGGCTCCCGCAGCGCCGCCGCCCGGCCGGGATCCAGCAGCCGGCACAGCGACCCGGCCAGCCGCTCGATCGCGGCCTTGTCGACCTGGTCCTCACGGCCGAAGTTGTGCAGCACCCGCATCTTGGCCGACTTCGTGGCCGGGTCCCACTCGTTGTGCACCAGCTGCAGGTAGCGGACGGCGGTCCCGTCCTTGTTCCGCCGCGTCGCGGTGCGCACGAACATGTCACCAGATCATACCGGTGAACCCGCAGACAAACCTGCTGAACACGCCAAAACGTGTCACTAGGCGATTCGGCCGCTGCGACCAGCCCTCACCGCCCTGACCTGCGGCTTCACTACCCGGTGTGTCATGAACTCAGACGGAACTGCGGAACGCAGGTGTACGACACCGAACGCTGCGCCATGAACGTCTCGTTCTACCTGCGCGACAGCGACCGCGGCGAGATCAGAACACCCGAGCTGGCCTTCTCACATCAGCCGGCGCCAGCAGCCGCGCCATCGCCCCGTGCCGCCGTCGGCTGAGCGCAAAGCGCCTGGCCGGACGAGATGGTTGGGGCTCATGGTGCGTTTCAGGTGACTCGTGAGAAGGAAGGAGGCCATGGCAGCCACGGGCGTAGCCAGCCGGCTTCGCTCGCGCACCGCCCAGAATGTGCCCGGCGTAGCGATCGCTCGTGCCGGGCCGGTCTATCCGGCCATCGCGGCCATGATCTCGTCGACGTGCCGGGTCAAGGGCTCGGCATGGCCCTCGCCTGGGTAGAAGGTCGCCTCGCAGCCGGGAACAGCGTCGGCGATGAGCCGCCCGAGCGCTACCGGGGCCAGGTTGTCGGCGTCGCCGTGCCACAGCCGGGCAGGCACCGTGATCTGGGCGAGCGGGAAGCCCCAGGGCCGCCACAGGTTGCCCGCGTCGAAGGCGATGCCCGCCCCGTCCTGCCGGATCGCCTCGGCCTGGTCGGCCACGACCAGAGGAAGGACACCGGGAGGGATGGACCGGCTGGGGGACGTCCCT
>DASTGO010000123.1:0-5554 GCA_035719045.1 Kineosporiaceae bacterium
CCTGTTGGTGGACGATGCGCGGATGCTGGCCACCGCCGCGGTGGAGGGCCGGTTGGAGACCCGTGCGGACGCCGCCAAGCACCAGGGCGACTTCAAGGCGATCGTGGACGGGGTCAACAACACCCTGGACGCGGTGATCGGGCCGTTGAACGTGGCCGCCGGGTATGTCGACAAGATCTCGAAGGGCGACATCCCGCCGAGGATCACCGACACCTACAACGGTGACTTCAACGTGTTGAAGAACAACCTGAACACCTGTGTCGACGCGGTGAACGCGCTGGTGTCGGATGCGCGGATGCTGGCCGAGGCCGCGGTGGAGGGCCGGTTGGAGACCCGTGCGGACGCCGCCAAGCACCAGGGTGACTTCAAGGCGATCGTGGACGGGGTCAACAACACCCTGGACGCGGTGATCGGCCCGTTGAACGAGGTCGCCCGGCTGCTCAAGGCGATGGAGGACGGTGACCTCACCCAGCCCATCACCGAGCGGTACCAGGGTCAGCTGGAGCAGTTGCGGCTGGCGGCGAACAACACCCTGTCCGGTCTGTCGCTGACCTTCGGAGAGGTCACCCGGGTGCTCAAGGCCGTCGAGGACGGCGACCTCACCCAGACCATCACGAGCCAGTTCCGCGGCCAGTACGACGACATGCGCGTCGCCACGAACAACACGGTCGCGAAGCTGGCGGAGACGGTGTCGGAGGTGAGTGCGGCCACCGACCAGCTGGGCCGGGCCGCGGACCAGATCAGCCGTGCCTCGCAGTCGCTGTCCCAGGCGGCGAGCGAGCAGGCCGCCAGCGTCGAGCAGACCAGCTCCAGCATCGACGAGATGGCCGCCAGCGTCACCCAGAACAGTGAGAACGCGAAGGTGACCGACGGCATCGCCGCGAAGGCCGCCTCCGACGCCTCCGAGGGTGGCTCGGCAGTCCAGGAGACGGTGACCGCGATGAAGGAGATCGCCTCCAAGATCGCGATCATCGACGACATCGCGTTCCAGACCAACATGTTGGCGCTGAACGCCACCATCGAGGCCGCCCGGGCCGGGGAACACGGCAAGGGGTTCGCGGTGGTCGCCACCGAGGTCGGCAAGCTGGCGGAGCGGTCCCAGGTCGCCGCGCAGGAGATCGGGCAGTTGGCCGGCAACAGCGTGGCCACGGCCGAGCACGCCGGATCCCTGCTGGCCGACATCGTCCCGAGCATCGGCAAGACGTCCAACCTGGTGCAGGAGATCGCGGCTGCCTCGGCCGAGCAGACCGCGGGGGTCGCCCAGATCAACAAGGCGATGACCCAGATGAGCACCATCACCCAGCAGAACGCCTCCTCCAGCGAGGAGTTGGCGGCCACCTCGGAGGAGATGATGGGTCAGACGACCAACCTGCAGACGCTGATGCGCTTCTTCCGCCTCACCGGCAAGGCTTCCGGCCACGACGACCTGCGGTCCGGAACCCGTCCGGTCATGACGTCCAAGGTGCCGGCCCAGGTGGAGCGCGTTCCGCAGGGGAGTGCCATCGAGGCCGGCAAGTTCGACCGGTTCTGAGGAGGGTGACGTGAGCGTGACGGTAACCGGGGGTGCGGCCGGCGGTAGCGCCGTACTGACCACAGGCTCGGACCGGTACCTGACGTTCTCGCTCGGCGGCGAGACCTACGCCCTGCCGATCCTGCACGTCACCGAGATCATGGAGTTCCACGGTCTCACCGCTGTGCCGATGATGCCCGGCTTCATCCGGGGCGTGATCAACCTGCGTGGTCGCGTCGTTCCCGTGGTCGACCTGTCCCTGCGCTTCGGGCAGGGCCGGACCGACACCGGCCGGCGAACGAGCATCATCATCGTCGACCCCAGCGCCTACGGTGCCGAGGCGGGCATGCCGCGGACCCAGGCGATGGGCATCCTGGTCGACGCCGTCAACAAGGTGATGCACCTGACGCCCGACGACGTCGAGCCGCCGCCGACCTTCGGCAGTGGCATCCGGACCGACTTCATCAGCGGCATGGCGAAGTCCGACGGCCAGTTCATCGTCATCCTCGATGTCAGCCAGGTGCTGTCGGGGGACGAACTGGACCTGCTCAACCGGGCCGGCCAGACCCCGCCGGAGGACCTCGCACCTCCCCGGCCGGGGACGGCCGCCGCCGAGAGCGCAGCGGCGCAAGCCGTTGCGGGGGAGGCGGTAGCGCCGGAGACAGCGGCCGGTGAGCCGGTCGCGCCGGAGGTCCCCGCCCCGCGGGCCGCGCCTGATCAGGGCGTCCCGCAGGAGGAGACCGCCGGTCCGGTGGCGGACGCGGACTGACACCGTCGCGGGCTGGTCCCTCACCATGCCGGTGAGGGACCAGCCCGCTGTCATGCCCGCGAGGGGCTGGGCCTGTGCACCCAGTGACCGCCCGGCCGGATCACTTCAGGCGGTACACGTCGAGGTTGTCGAAGCTGGCCGAGGCCGCCTGGGTGAAGATGCCGATCTCACCCGAGGCCGGGATCCCCGTGGCGGTGCCGATCACGGTCCCGTCGATGATCGCGGTGACGGTGTCTCCCCTGACGGCGAGTTCGATGATCCGCCACTGCCTGGTCCGCATGTCGAACGGCACCGACGCGGCCACCCGGACCTTGCCGTTGCGGATCACCTCGAGCTGGCCGCCGTAGCCGGGGAAGAGCACCAGCCGGGCCTGGGAGTCCCCGGCCATCCGGGCGCTCATCCCGAAGGCGCAGGTGTCCGACCTGTCGCACTCGGCCGCCCGCAGATGGGCCGTCAGCCGGTAGTCGGCCCAGCGCACATCCCCGCTGACCTGTTGCCAGACCCCCTGGAGGTTGGACTGCTGCAGGACGTTGGCGATGCTCCACCCGGTCTTCATCACCCGCCACGAGCCACCCAGGCCGTACCAGTCGTCGAAGTCGCCGTCCTCGAAGGTCTCGACGAACATGTCGCCCCGCGGTGCCGCATCGGCGGCCGGGGCGGTGGGCGCCGGTCCGGTGCCCTTCCACTGGTTGTCGTTGGGGAAGCCGGAGATCTCACCGTGGCCGCCGTCGAAGACGACATCGGAGCAGGAGAAGAAGGCGCCGTCGGCGTCGGAGCGCTGCCAGTAGGTCAGCAGCAGGTGCTTGCCGGTCTTGTGGGCAGGCAGGGTGATGTTCCAGTCGAACTCACGCCCGTCGCTGCCGGAGGCGTTGGGGGCGGGGAAGGTGTGGGTGTCGCACGGCTTGCTTTCCAGGTCGTCCCAGGCCAGGGGCTTGGTCGGGTCGTAGCCGTCCTTGGTGATGTACAGGGAGAAGGTGCCCGGGTGTCCGTCGTGGCTGGGGAAGCGGAAGTCCCACTTGGCTCCGGAGGTCAGGTGGGTGGCCGGCCAGTCGGCGCGGGCGGCGTCGTAGGCGGCGTAGGTCTTGTTGTTGGCGCTGCAGATCTTCCCGTCGGGGATGAATCCGCGGGTGCGTCCCTTGGTGGCGGAGTTTCCGACTCCCGGCCAGTCCCACAGGGGCTGCTTGCCACCGTCTGCGATGGCCTGCTTGCAGGCGGGGTTGCGGGCGTCCAGATCCCCGCCGGTGTGGTGGGCGTCCTTGAAGCACAGATAGGTGCGTGATCCGGGGGAGGCGTTCGCGCCGTGCGCCTGCGCCGAACCGGCAAGCCACGCGCCACCGGCCGAGGCCAGCAACGCCAGCACGACCCCCAACCCCAACCAACGCCGCCGCGAGCTCATGGCGAGCCCCTTTCTTTCCCCTCAACCACCGTCGATGAGCGACGAGTGCGGGGTAGCGCGTGGTACCCCGACACCGGTGAGGGTGGAACGCCGTGCCGGGAGCGGCCCCCCGAGGGGCTGTCTCCCGGCCGGGCGGGGATGGTGCTCCACCCGGCGGCCTCACGGACTGTGGTGTGCCGAGGGCGTTCCCGCAGTTGCCCGACAAAGGGATCAAGCGATGTGATCACGCTCACATTCGCGTGATGCGGGTCACGTTGCTGCGTTGCGGTGGCCAGGACGATGGGCCCTGTTCCCTGGGCTGCGGCGGACCGTTGTTGAGGGGATGGCGACAGCAGGGGAGGGATGATGAGCAACTCACTGACGTTGCCCGCGGCCGACACCCGGGTCCGCCCGGAGGACAGCCCGCTGGAACCTGTGGGCCGAGCCCTGGGGGTGCCCGCCCTCGGGGAGGCGCCCTGGGGCAGCCACTTCTGCGTGTTCTTCGCGAGTCCTGAGGACCTGCTGGAGATCTTGGTGCCGCACTTCCGGGCCGGTCTGGAGAACAACGAGCTCTGCGGGCTGAGCGCCCTGGGCCAGCTGGACCTGGACAGTGTCCTGGAGACGTTCGCCCGGGAGATCGACGGCTTCGAGCGCCGGATGGCCGCGGGCCAGATGAACGTCCTGAACTACCCGCCGCCGCGGGCCGACAGCGGACTGCCCGACTGCCCGAAGATCCTCAACGGCATCATGAACCGGGTCCGCGACGCCCGGGACCAGGGATACACCGGGTACCGCGGGGTGGGGATCGCCTCCTGGCTGGAGCGGTCGGACTGGCCGCCGTACATGACCTACGAGGCGGATCTCACCCGGGCCGTGTCCGGGGAACGCGGCCTCGTCACCTGCGGCTACCTGCTGCCGAAATGCGATGCGAGTCAGCTCGTCGACGTGCTGATGACCCACCAGTTCGCCCTGCTGCGGCATGACCAGTGGACCCTGATCGAGCCCTCGGAGCGCAAGCGGGCCACCGAGGCCGTGGTCCGGATGAACGTCGCCCTGGCCGAGCGCACCGCGGAACTGCAGTCGGCCCTCGCGGACCTGAACGGTTTCAGCCGCTGGGTGACCCACGACCTGAGGGCCCCGATCACCTCCATCACCTCGGTCACCGAACTCCTCGCGCAGGCCGCGAACGCGCGGCTCGACGACGACGAACAGGTGATGCTGGAACGGATCCGCAGCAGTGCGGGCTGGATGGAGGACCTGATCGGCAAGGTCGAGGCCTACTCGCGGGCCCAGCATGCGCAGTTGCGGCTGCAGCGGCTGGACCTGCGTGGCCTGGTCGCGCAGGTCTGGCCGGCCGTTGCCGGGGCCGACCCCTCCCGTCGGATGGGCGTCCGGGTGGACGATCTGCCCGCCGCCTACGGGGACCGCGGTCTCGTGTCCCAGGTGCTGGAAGCGTTGCTGCGCAACGCCTTCACGGCCACCGCCCATCGCCCCGACCCGCTGGTCCACGTCGGGGCGACGAGCACCGACGAGGGCGGTGTGGCGTACTTCGTCCGCGACAACGGGGTCGGCTTCGACATGGCGCACTGCGACGCCATCTTCGACGCCTTCACCCGGCTGCGCAGCGTCGGTGAGTCGGCGGGCGCCGGTCTCGGCCTGGCCATGGTCAAGGAGATCGTCGGCCGGCACGGGGGCAGGGTCTGGGCGCACAGCGAACCCGGGACCGGCGCCACCTTCTTCTTCACCCTGCCGCCACCGCATCCCTGATCCGTTGCGTACAAGCGCTGACTGGCAGCGCTCATGCCGCACTCTCGCCTTGCGGCGGGAGGCTCCCGGTCTGAGGAGCATCCGCTCGGCCGGGTTGACGCTTCACAGCCACCTGCGGGACAGGTCCCGTCTT
>DASTGO010000124.1:0-5781 GCA_035719045.1 Kineosporiaceae bacterium
CGGGTGCGTTGACCGGGGACGCGCAGAAGGCCTTGTCGCGGGCGGTGGGGGTGGTGACCTGGGACGGGGACCTGACCCTGGAGAAACTGGCCGCGGGCTTCGAAGAGCTGGGTGGGTTCCTGCACGGTGTGGGGTTGCAGACCCAGTACATGAAGATCATCGTGATCGAAGAGTTGATCATTCTGGCGGCGCAGATCGCGTATCTGCTCGCGATGATCCCGTGGACGTTCGGGGCCAGTGCGGCGGGGATCGCGGCCCTGCAGGTGTTCGGCAAGGAGTTCGTGACGCGGCTGGGGCTCCAACTGGTGACCGCGGTCGCGACTGGTGAGGTGTTGCAGGTCGGTCTGGACGCGGTCGCGCAGTTGGCGCAGTTCGCTGAGGGCCGCCGCAAGGAGTGGGACACCAGCCTGACCGTGTCCGCGGCGATCACGGGTGTGATCGGCGGCGCCCTGAGTCCGGTCCTGGCGGGGTTGGGTCACTACCCGGGCAAGGCGTTGGGGCATGCACTGGGCGGGGTGCTCGGCGCGGGCGCCGGGCACGAGGCCGGGCACTGGGCCGCCGAGGTCGTGCGGGGCGCGGCGCATGAGTGGCTGACCGACGGGATGTCGGGGGCGGCGCAACACCAGGGCTGGAAACCCGACACGTTCTCCCTGACCGCCGGCGCGGTCGACGAAGGCATCGGCGGCCTGGCCGGAATCGGCGGACGCAAGGGCGGGCACCGCTACTACCGCAGCATGTTCGGCAACCGCGGCAGCCTGCCCGGCACCGACATCACCATCCCCGACAAGATCACCATCGACCGCGCCGACCCCGGCACGGACACCACCGACACCACACGCAGGACAATCACGCGCAGGACAACCGCGGGCACCACCGCCGGCACCACACCCGTCGGCCCGTCCGCCGGTGACCGCTCGCCCGCCGGTGACGGCTCGCCCGTCGGCGACGGACCCACCGTCGGCGACCGACTTCTCCTCGGGGATCCTGTGCCCACCGGCAATTCGGTGCTCGTCGGTGGCACCGGTCCTGGAGGCCGGCAGGTACGCATCGGCGACCTGATACGGGGGGAGAGCCCGGCACCCGTAGCGAACCGGCCGAGCACTGGCAGCGGCACGGGGGACAGGACGGCGGTCGCGTGGCGGGGATCGCAGGAGCGACCCGATGGCAGCGGCTCGGATCTCGGTCAACCCTCCCGGCAAGAGGCGCACGCCTTCCGCGACACTGTTTCCGCCGAGGATCACCCGGCCCCGGCCGGGGCCTCGGATGCGGTTCTGCCGCGGTTCCTCGACGCGGGTCCCTCGGGAGGGGGAAGAGTCGAGTTCGTTCCGGCGATGGATCCGTCGATCGCAGAGACCGTGGCGCAGGATGCGGTGCGGAGCCTTCCGCAGGGGCTGGTTCGCGACGCTGTCCAACAGCGGCTCACCGAACTGCTCACGGCGGGCCGCCCTGCGGCGTCGGCACAGCTGGCGCAAGCCATTGCCCCCGCACGCGGACCGGCCCTCGGGGACTGGGCGGTCCTGGTCGATTCCGGGCTGACCTTCCATGCGGGGACCTCAGTCGTTCGCCTGTCCGGGGGGCTGACCGACCTGGTGCCGGTTCCCGATGGGACTGCGTCCGGGCCTGGGACCGTCCCCGTCGCGCCGAGCGCGGTCCCAGGTCTCGCACCCGTTTCGCCCGTGCGGACGCCGTTCGCCCCCCACCTGTCTTCGGCCGTCCGGCCGTCCGGAGCCGGTCACCTGCTCGCAGCCCCCTCGGCGACCGGCCGGGCCGCTCTGGCGTCTGTGGCAACCGGCGGGGACATGCACTACGACGCCGCGGTCCGGCTTTCCCTGTCGGTCGACGGAGTGGAGCAGGTCTTCGACGTGGTGTTGCCGCACCAGGTCAGGGTCTCGCTGCCCGTACAGCTGCTCCCCAACGGTCGCCGAGCAGTGGGACCCGTACCGAACGTGGCCGGTCCGGAGGGGGTCTACGACGTCGACGATGCGGTCACCGCCGTCTCGACCGGGCCCTCGGCGGAGGGGCCGGAGCGGGAGCTGGTGAAGGCCGGGACGGAAGGCGGCCTTCGCGCAGCCTTCCTGCCGAACGCGCCCCCGGGGGTCGTCTCGGAGAAGCCGTTGAGATACACCGCGACACCCTGGCTGAGCAACTCCTGGGTGAGCGATCCATTCGGTGACACCGGTCTCGGGGGCTACCTCGAATTGGGCTCGCACCTGCGCAGCCTGGCCCCACTCACACTCATCGTGGCACCCGTACGTGTCGAGTTCACCGAGACCCCCGGCTCGCGGTCGGCCGCGCCGGAGCAGGCCGGTAGCGGACCGCTCCGGCAGGGGGCGGCTCGCGGCCGCGCCGAGGTGGACGTCGCCGCCGAGCCGGTGGCGCCCGGCACCGAGCTGTCCGCGTCCGCGGTCACGACGACCGTGGAGCGGGGCGTGCCGCAGTCCAGCGCCGCACAGCTCGAGGTGTCGGTACAGGGCAGGCCCGCACCCGGAGGAAGTCCGCTCCACGGCGACATCGACGGCGCACCGCGGGAATCCCCTCACCGTGAGGACGAGACACCGTCCGACGCGGAATCCTTCGAGGACGCGGTGGCCGGCTTCGACCCTGCGGAGCCGGCCACCGAGTTCCACGATGCGTCGCAGGAGCTGCCGGTCGACACGCCCGCCGACCGTCTGTCGGATCCCACCCCGCGGGCGACCGACGAGATCCTCATCGGTCGGCGGGCCGGCCCGGCGGAACGGCACGGCGCCCCTGCAGCCGAGGAGGTTCCGGGCCGCGAGCCCGTACCCGTTCAACCCGTGCCCGCTGAACCTGTGCCCGCTGAACCCATACCCGTTCAACCCGTACCCGCTGAACCCGTACCCGCTGAACCCGTACCCGAAGAGGACGCCGCGGGACTGCCGGTGGTGGCGCAGGACGTCGGCATCGCGGGGCGGACCGGAGCTCGTCTCCTGCTCCCGGTCGTCCGGATCGGTGACTGGTTCACGAGGGCGGCCGAGCACACCGCGGGAAGGTTCACCAGGACCTTCGCCGGCGCGCCGGCCGCACGTTCGGGACGTCATGCGGGCCTCGGCCACGGGGTCACACGGCTGGTCTGGAGGCCCCCGCCGTCCTGGACCGACCGCCTGGCCGAGCGGGCCTTGCGCGGGCGCGAGTACGACCTGGCCGAGAGCGTGGCCGGCGTCATCGCGGCAATCCGCGGCGTCCACGAGATCCGACTCCTGGAGGCGCACCAACTCCAGGGCACGCAGCCGCTGAGCGAGTTCCTGGTCGGCAGGCTGTCGGGCCCGGTCGCCGCCGACGTGATACGGCGCGTTCTGGAGGTACAGGCCCGGCAGGACGTCGTGGCACGCGTGGATGTGCTTGGTCGGCGGCGTGCGGAGGACCGCGGGGCGGCAGAGGTGGCGGCGGTACGCCCGGTGTCGGCCCGGGTCGAGACCGGCATCCGGCGGTCGCTGCAATCGGTGATCATCTGGGCGGCCCACCTGGGCGCCAACCCGGCTGCGCGCGGGTCGCTGACCGAGAGAGATCTCGCCGAGCCGGGGGAGTTCGTCCACACCCTGCGCGAGGCTTTCGGAACCGCTCTGCGCCAGGCCCGGCAGGAGGTGGCCGCCGCGAGGGTGCCGACCGCGGAACGGGACCGTGCGCGGCTGGCCGAGGATCTCCGGTTCGTGACGCACCGACAGTTCGACGCTGACTGGGCGGAGTTGGGCGAGCGGGTGACGCAGTTGCTGCGCGGGACCCCTGGTGTTGCCTACTCCCAGGAGGCGGTGGCTGCGTACGCCCACAGGGTCCTGCGCGGGCGGGCACGCGTGCGGGCAGAGGCACCGGATCCGCGGGCCACCGACAGGCTGGCGCAGGCGCCCGCCACTGTGGACCGGTTCGGTTCGGCCTGGGGACAGACCGGGCTGTCCGAAGCCGCCAGGGCGCAGCTGCGAACGGCGTACCGGGAGGACTCGGCCCCCGCCCGGGAGCTGGTGCGGATCCTGCAGGAGACACCCTCCGGGGAACTGTCCGCTGAGGCACGCGACAGTCTGGTCCGGCGGCTGTCGCAGCGAGGAGCGGGTTTCCTCCGGTCCGGAGTGGCCCGGGAGCTGTGGGCGGTGCCGTCGGCATCGACGTCGGAGCAGGCGCAGGGGGCGACCTCGCAGCCGGTGTCCGTCGAGGAGCAGCCGGCCTTCGCCTCGGTGCGTTTCCTCGACGCCGGGGTGGAGTTGGCCCTGCACGATCTCGCCCAGGTGGTGGAGTGGCAGAGGACCCACTCCGACCATCCGGAGGCCGGGGGCGCCATCGACATCGTCGCCGTCGTCGAACGGCTCCGTGAGGTGTACCAGGACGCACTCGAGGATCTGCTGCTGAGGTCCTCCGCCCCGGGCGCCGTGGCCAGTGCGCACCGATCACTCACCGCGCTCACCATCCCGGGGGCGCGCGAGATCTGGTCGGAGATCGCTGCGGTCCTCGCCGATCTCCAGGACGGGCGTGGTCACGACTCCTGGTACGTCATGGGGTTCACGACCGAGCTGCTGACCATGGAGCGGTCGCTGGCCGAATGGTGGAACCGGCCGAACAGCTCCGGCCAGGTGCCCGGCGCGCCGGCTTTCCAGAGGCCGGCCGCGGGACGGGTCCGGTTCGCGGACGAGGCCACCGCCCCGAGCGGCGGCCCGGCCGAGGGGGTCGTGGGCGGATCACGACGTCGGCAGCTGGTCGAGCTGATCGAGCGGGTCTGGGGAAGGCTGGATCCGGAACTGAGGTTGACCGCGAGCCGCCGACGTCTCCTGGCCCAACCTGCGACGACCGGATCCACGGTGACGGCGCTGGTGTCCCTGATCGACGGCGCCCGCCCCGCGGAGGAACTGCGCCAGGAGTTGCTGTCCGCGCTGGTGCGCAGGGCCGGACAGATCGTGCTGGGAACCCGGCTCGCAGCCGTCGCGGTGGACGTCCCCACGGCGGACGCCGCCGCTGTGCGGCTGCTCGACGTCGGTGTCGAGGTGGCCTTGCACGACCTGCTGATCGAGGCCCCAGGTGCCCCTGGCGGGAACCCGGCCGTCGATGCGGGGAGCGGCCTGGCCGTCCCCGCGGATCTGGTCCAGCTGCTGCGCGAGGTGTACCGGGAACGCCTGCAGGAACTGCTGGCCGGGGCCGTGGACGCCGATGCGGCCGACGCTGCGCGACGCTCGCTCGAGCGGCTCGACGCCCCCGCGGCTCAGGCTGTCTGGGCGGACGTCGCGCGTCAGCTCGCCGGGGTGGGTGACCCCGCCCCCGAAACGCCTTCCCCGACCGCTGTCCCCTCGGAGGCGTCGCCCGTGGTGGCGCCTGTTCCTGCAGCGTCGTCCGCCGGTCATGCGACGTCGTCCGCCGGTCATGTGACGTCGTCCGCCGGTCATGCCCCGCCGTCCGCCGTGGCGTTGCTGGTCTCTGCAGTCGACGAGGCGATGGCACGGATCCCCGAGGCGGTCCGGTGGCAGGTGGACCTGCGCGCGCAGCGGCTGCTGCAGGGACTGCCCACCGGCAGCCCGCGCCTGCGCCTGACGACCCGGGTCGTGCAGACCCTGGCGGTCGCGCAGGTGCTCGCCGACATGCGCAGTGGCGACCTGGAGGCCTTCCTGGGCGTGCCGCTGGACCTGCGTGAGCGGGGAGCCCTCGAGGTCACCGCGCAGGCGACGTCGGCGGCCGTGTACGAACTGATGGTCACGCAGGGCCGCGACCGTCCCCCGTCGGTCGGCCAGCAGGCCACGACCGCAGGAGTGCCGGCCCAGGTACAGGCGGCGTTGGCCGAGGCATACC
>DASTGO010000125.1:0-5349 GCA_035719045.1 Kineosporiaceae bacterium
CGGCCGGAGGCGACGCCCCTCAGCTGCACCCGGACGACGTCACCCGGCTGTGGACCGCCCTGCTCGACGCCGACGCGGTCGTGTCCGGCCACGGGAGCGCACCTGTGGACCGCCCGGCCCCTGGTGGTGCAGGCCCGGACAGTGACGCGGGCACACACGGCGGTGCGGGCTCGGACGGCGACGCAGTCGCAGAGGGAGGTGCGGGCCCGGACGGCGGTGCGGGGAACGGTGCCCGGCCCTTCTCGTCCGTCCTGCCCGACGCCACGAAGGCCGCCGCCATCACCCACCTCAGTCCCGACCAGGTGCGCCGCGCGGTCACCGCCGCCCGCTGGCACGCCGAGTCCGCCGGGCGTCCGATCGGGCCCGACGACGTCCTGCTCGGCACCCGCGCGCAGAACGCGGCAGGCCTGGAACGCCTCGCCCGCCGGGTCGAGCCGGGGGTCGGCTGGGACGACATCGTCCTGCTGCCACGGCCGCGACTGCTGCTGCGGGAGTTGGTCGCCCGGGCCCGGCTGCGCGACCAGGTACTCGACGGCTGGGGCATGCGCCAGGGCGGCGGCCGTGGCGGGGGGATCTCCGCGCTGTTCGCAGGGCCGCCTGGGACGGGCAAGACCATGGCGGCCGAGGTCGTCGCGCATGAACTCGGGTTCGACCTGTACACGGTGAACCTGGCCACCGTCGTCGACAAGTACATCGGCCAGACGGAGAAGAACCTCGAGCGGATCTTCTCCGAGGCTGAGCAGGTCAACGGCGTGCTGTTCTTCGACGAGGCCGACGCACTGTTCGGCAAGCGCAGTGACGTCCGCGACGCCCACGACCGCTACGCCAACGTCGAGACCGCCTATCTGCTGCAGCGCATGGAGGCCTTTGACGGGATCGCCATCCTCGCGACGAACCTGCGCGCCAACCTCGACGACGCGTTCAGCCGCCGCCTCGACGGGCTCATCGACTTCCAGCCCCCCGACGCCGCACACCGCAGGCTCATCTGGGAGCGGCAACTGCGTCCCGGTGTCCCCCGCGCACCCGATGTCAACCTCACCGCCATGGCCGAGCGCTTCGAACTGTCCGGCGGGGACATCCGCAACATCGCCCTCTCCGCCAGTTACTTCGCCGCCGAGGAGGGCCGCCCGGTGTCCATGATCGACCTGTTCCGGGGCACCATCCGGGAGTACCTCAAGCTCGGTCGGCTGTGCCGGGAGTCCGACTTCCTGCCCTACCCCGAACTGCTCCTGCAGTGAGCCCGCGATGACCGCCGACGCCGACCCGCAGTCCCTGGTGATCAGCGCCCGGGCCGCACTCGCCGACGAGGACCTCCCCCGCGCCGCCGGTCTGCTGCACGATGCTGCCGACGGGTTCGTGGCCCGCAACGACCTGTTGGAGGCGGTGCGCTGCCTGCGGATGGCGGTCTCGTTGCACCGCGCCCTCGGCGACCTCGCCGACGCCGAACACGCTGCCGCGCGGGCCGTGGACCTCGCTCCCGCCCGGTCCGGGGCCGCCGCCCTGGCACGCGCCGACCTGCACCGGATCCAGGCCCTCGCACTGTTGTCCGAGGCCCGGACGCCTGACCCCGCGGCGGAGGCCGTCGAGGCGCTGCGCCTGGGGGCCGCAGCGCTGCAGGACGCCGGGGACGACGCCGGTGCCCTTCGCTACCTCGTCGAGGGCGTCGCCGTCGTCCAGGGCGGCGGGCACGGTGAACCGGCGGAGGTGCTCGCCGCCGACGCCCTCGCGCTCGCCGATGCCGCCGGGGACCATGCGGCCCTGTCCGAACTGGCGGTGCTCGCCTCCTCGCGGGCCGTCGATGCCGGGGACCTGCCGGGCGCGCGACGGCTGACCCGGCACGCCCGGGACGAGGCCCTGGCCGGACGGTCCGGGCCGCAGTACCTGGCCGCCGCCGTCGCTGAGTCCCACCTCGCGGAGGCCTCCGATGACCGCGCCGGGGCGTACACGTCGCTCGCCGTCGCCTGGGTGACCCTCGGCGACCTGCTCGGGGCCGACACGGCCCGCGCCGCCGTCGAACCGCTGCTGCTCGACGCCCGGCAGCGCTGGGGGGCGGCCGCCTTCCAGCAGGCGCGGACGTCCTACGAGGACCGCCGCCGCGCCGAGCTCGGGCGCGCCGCACCGGCCGACCAGGAGGGCGGGCGATGACGCAGGACGGACGGGCGACGGCAGACGGACGGGCGTCGGCGGGCGGATCAGCCGGATCGACGCAGGGGGATCGCCGATGGGCCGCCTGACCGACCGCGTCTGCTCGACCGAAGACCAGGCGTCGTACCCGGACGGCCCGGCGCCGCTGCCCGACGTCACCGAGGCACAGCACACGACCGCCGAGAGCGACCTCGCCTGCATGGGCCCAACGGCCGGCACCACGGCGCCGACCCCTACCTGGTCCGGCACGGACGATCCCGCCACCCGGCTGCAGAGCACCCTCGGCAACCAGGGCACCGGCGCCCTCCTCAACGGGCAGGCCCCCGATGCCCTCCTGTCCGGCCTCGGCCTCCCGCCGAGCACCACCGCCCCCGACGCCGGGAAGGCGACGGACCTCGGCCCCGACGCCCCCGTCGCACCGGACTCCGAAGGCCAGACTCCCGAAGGCCAGACTCCCGACGGACCAACCTCCCAAGGCCCGGCTTCCGAAGGCCAGACCTCCCAGGGCGCCACGTCCGCAGGCCCCGCATCCGGACAGGATCCCCTGATGTCCGAGGGGTCGCCGACATCCCAGGGCCCGTCGACGTCACGCGGACCCTCGACGTCCGACAGCCCTGTCTCCCGCGAACCGGACGCCCCCGGCGAGTCCCCGGCGTCCGGCCCGGGCCCGCAGTCGTCCGGACCCGTCAGCGAGGGGGACACCGACTCCCCCGACACGTCGACCCCGACCGGGGCTGCCGACCTGGACAGCGGCGCCCTCGACCTGATCTCCCACGAACTCGCCGAGCACGAGCACTGGGCGTCGGCCGCCGAGACCGTGGGCGGGGCCGGATCGCAGGACCGCGCGGCCTTCATCGCCCAGCAGGTCGGGGCGGGGGAGATCACCGGGTTCGAAACCGGTCTCGGGATGGGCGTCGGCATCGCGCTCGGGGTCCAGGCGACCGAGGCCGGGCTGAAGTTCCTCGCCAAGAAGGCGGTCCCCGGCGTCGGGGCCGTGATCGGCGGTGTGCTGTCCGCGCGGGCCCTGGCGCAGTCCTGGGACAAGTACGGCGAGGCCGTCGGCAAGATGGGCGAGGGCCGGTCCGGGTACGAGGTGGCCGCCAACGACATCGAAGGCGTCTGCGCCCTGCTCGACGCGGCGTCAAACATCCTCAACGTCCTCGCCGGGGTCGCCGGGGTCGTGGCCGTGGCGGCGACCGCTCTGACCATTCTCAGCCTCGGGGCGCTCACCCCGCTGGCCCTGGCGGCCGGCAGCATCGCCACCGCGATCGGGGTCGCGGGCGGGGTCCTCGCCACCGTGAAGATGGCGGTCCAGCCGCTGGTCGTGTTGTTCCGCTCGCTGCACGCGTTCACCAGCGAGGCCGACCCGCGCGAGATCGAGGCCCAGGGCAAGGTGCTCGCCGAGTCCGGTGCCGAACTGGGCGGCGCCCTCGGCGGTATCGCCGGGACCAAGCTGCACCAGACCGTCACCGGTCACGGGGCGCCCCCGCCGCAGGAGCACGAAGGCCCGGCACCACAGGCAGGGCCGAAGCCCGACGTGCCCGAGGGCCCGCTCGTCGTCGCGGCCGAGCCGCTGCCGAGTGGCGTCAAGCCCGCGACGCCCGCCGAGCCGGTTCCCGCCGGGACCACTCCCCCGGCACCCGTCGAGTCCATCCCGCTCGGCGCCCCACCGGAGTCGCCGCTGCCCGCCCTCGAACCACACCCGGTCGACCTGCCCCCGAGCAGCGGGCCGACACCCGAGCTGGCCGGCCCACCGAAGGGCACCGCCCGGTCGGACAACATGTACGAAGTGTCCGCCGGGGCCGTCGAGAAGATGCGCGGACCGCTGGGCAAGGCGGATCCTACGAGGATCCAGTTCGACGACAACATCAAGCTCAGCAAGGACGCCCAGGTCCAGCTCCGGCAGGCCGACGCCGCGGACGTCTTCGCGAGCTGGGAGACCAACCCGGTCACCGGCGAGCCCCGGATCACAGCACCGGACAAGCCCTACCGCCCCGGCAGCATGATCCCCGAGGGGGTCGGGGCCGACGCCCCGCCCCCGACCAGGCTCGACGCCCACGGGAACCTCGTCCCCGACCCGATCACCGGCCTGAGGACCCACGCGGACAGCCCCAACCTGCGCAACAAGGTGAGCCCGCACACCGACCCCGCGGACCCGCTGAACCCGATGAACGCCCACAACTCCAACAACCCCGTGACGATCATCAACACCGAAGGACAACAGTCGTACAACCCCGAGACCGGCCGGTTCGGCTCCAGGTTCGCCCCGGAGGCCCATATGCCCGCCGGTGGACGCGACCGCGGACCCACCGGCTACGGCGAGACCCCCGACGCCGCCGCAGGCGCTGAGCCCCGCGGCGTGCCGTACGACAACCCCGGCGCCAAACCCGGCGAGACCTGGACCCTCGAGAACTGGCAGAACGGCACGGCGCCCGACCCCGTCACCGGCGCCCCGGTCGGCGGCCCGAAGAACCAGGCCCTGCGGCGCGCCGGCGACGAACTCCCTGCGGACTGGACCCCGGAGAACATCGGGAGAGATCTCGACGCCGCGTTCGCCGGGATGGACCCCCAGATCCCGCCGAGCGGTCGCGGCGGCCCATCGGGGCCGGCCCGCCGGACCGACGTCGACTGGTCGAACCCGAAGGTGCTGGAGGCGCTGGGCATCGACCCCGTCACCGGCAAGCCCAGCGGCAGCACCCTCAAGGGCCCGGGGAAGCTGGAGATCGACCCGAGCCGCGGCTCCTACGACAACCCCGCCCCGGGCCAGACGTCCGGGCCGTACCACGGCGCGCTCGGCAAGTTCGTCGACGGCGAGTACGCCCCGGAGGGGTTCTTCGAGGTCACCGAGGCTCCCGGGTACGCCGTGCGGGTCGGGCCGCCCGGGTCGTGGGTGGACCACATCTTCCCGACCCTGGCCGAGGCCGAGGCGTACGCGGCGCAGGCGGCCACCCGCAGCGAGGCGCAGATCCGGGAGGCCTCGGCCCTGCCGGTCGGCTGGGCACCCGACGCCTCCGGCAAGTCCTGGGCGGGCAACCCCGTGGACGCCGTGCGCATCCTCGAGGTCCCCGCGGGGACGCCGACCATCCGCTCGGTGGTCGCCCCGCAGCCGGAGGGCATGCCCGGGCCCGGGCGGCCCGCCGTCTGGGGCGGTGGCGGCTGGCAGACCCAGCTGCCCGTCGGGGTCTTCCCGCGCGGCGCGACCCC
>DASTGO010000126.1:0-7693 GCA_035719045.1 Kineosporiaceae bacterium
TACGGGACAGGCGTTCGGGAAGATCGAAGACGCCCACCGTCGCGGTCCCCGGATCACCCGCTGCGCTCCCGCCGGTCACTGCCTACCCCGTCCGTCGCGCCGATCGCCTGTGGCAGGCCGAATCCAGCCCATGCCGACCCCCTGCACCATTCCGGTCCCGGTAGCGGGCCTGCTCCGGCCGCGGCGGGCGCGCACCCGCGACCAACCCGCCGGAACAGGATCGCCGCCATCGCTGGGATCCGGCCCGCGCCGGGATTCTGCGCCCTCGCCGGGGCCTTGCCGCAAGCCCGGGGCTGCGCTATACGTTGGAAGTGGCGGGAGGGGCGGTCGCCGCGAGCACCGCGTCCAGCAGGCGGTCCGGGCCGAAGCGCACGACGTCGTCGGTGGGCAGTCCGGTCTGCCCGCCGACCGCCTCGATCTGCGCCCGGGCGTTCTCCTCGTCCAGCCCCGCCGTGTTCAGCCCGATCGCGACCACCCGGGCCGGGCGCACCCAGGACACCGCGGACTCGTAGGCGGCGATCACCTCCGGCAGCGGCGGGATCGGCGTGGCCGGGTAGCCGTCGACGGCGGTGGAACCGGCCTTGTGGCACAGCACCAGGGCATCCGGCGCCGACCCGTGCAGCAGCCCGAGGGTCACCCCGGAATAGGCCGGGTGCAGCAGCGATCCCTGGCCCTCCACCCACAGCAGATCTCCGCGGGCCGCGCCGTCGCGGACCAGCCTCTCGGCGGCCCCGGCGATGTAGTCGCTGATCACGTGGTCGACGGCCAGCCCCCAGCCGGCGATCGCGATCCCGGTCTGACCGGTGGCCACGAACACCGATGCCAGGCCGCGGGCCCGGGCGGCCCGGTCCAGCTCGAGGGTGACGCTCATCTTGCCGATCGCGCAGTCCGACCCGACCGAGTGCACCACCCGTGCCGGGACCCGGTGCTGCGGGCCGAGCGGGACGTCCAGCCCGTCGGGGGACAGCCGCAGGTCGCGCACCCGGACCCCCTGCACCGCTGCGGCGGCGGCCAGTTCGGGGTCGTCGGCGAGCGTGGTGTGCAGGCCCGCCTCGATGTCCATCCCGAGCCCGATCGCCGTCAGCAGGGCGGCCCGCCACGCCGGGGTCAGCTTGCCGCCGGCCGGGGCGATCCCGACCAGCAGCACGGTGGCGCCCAGGGCGTGCGCGGCGGCCACGTCCGCGACCACGGGGACCGGCCGGTCGCAGTAGGGCATCACCTCGGTGGCGACCTTGCCGGCGTGCACGTCGTCGACGACGGCGACCACCTCGCGGCTGCCGTAGCGCAGGACGCCGTGCGCGGTCTTCGCGTGCAGGTCGTGCAGCAGGCCGCCGGTGAGAACGGCGAGCCGGTCGGCGCCGGGGGAGCCGGTCACGCGGACACCTCCGGGGTGTGCGGGGACGTGATGCCGTCGGGTGACGGCACGACGCCGAGGCCGGGCGCGTCGGCCAGGACCAGCCGGCCGCCGTCGAAGCCGAGCCCCTGGTAGGGGGAGCCGGTGATGAGCAGGTGCCCGTCGAGGTCGACATGATCCACCAGCGGGGCGAGCTGGGCGGCCTGGGCGATGCCGAGCTGGCTCTCGATCATGCAGCCGACCATGACCTGCAGGCCGAGGGCGCGGGCCGCGTGGACCATCCGGTGCGCCTCCCGGATCCCGCCGCACTTGGACAGCTTGATGACGATGCCGTCGGCGTACCCGGCGATCCCGGCCAGGTCGGCCAGATCCTTGCAGCCCTCGTCGATCAGCACCGGAAGTCGTTGCGGCAGTAGGCGATAGGCGTGGTAGCTGGCCAGGTCGGCGGCGGGGAACGGCTGCTCGACGAACTCCACGCCCAGTCGCAGCAGGGTCGGCATCAGCTCCCGCGCGGTGTCGATGGTCCAGCCCTCGTTGCCGTCGATGCGCAGCCGGGCACCGGTGACGGCGCGCACCGCCTCCAGCCGTTCCAGGTCTCCGGGACCGCCGACCTTGACCTTGTAGACCTCGAAACCCGTTGCCTCGCGGACCTTCTCGACGGTCTCGTCGACGGAGGCGATCCCGATGGTGAAGCTGGTCGGCGGGGTGTGCCGGGGCAGGCCGAACAGCCGCCAGAGCGGGTGGCCCAGGCGTTTGCCGAACCAGTCGTGGACCACCCCGTCGAGGGCCATCTTGGCGCCCTGCGGGCCGTCCCAGCGCCGGATCCGTTCGCAGATCTCGCCGAGGGCCAGCGGGTCCGGGCCGATCAGGGCCAGGCCCTCGGCCTCGACGGCGTCCGCGACGCTCGCGGCGGACTCGCCCCAGTAGTCCACGGGGGCGCCCTCGCCGTAGGCGGTGATCCCGTCATGGTCCAGCTGGACCGCGCAGACCTCCTCCGTGTCGACCGACGAGCGGGCGATCGTGAAGGTGCGGGCGAGGTGCAGGGTGTGCCGGCGGGTGTGCAGCTGCACGGCGACTCCTCAGGTCGGGTCCGGCTGGTCACATCCAGCTCAGCCAGGATTGTTGAACAATCCGAGGTAACTGTGCCACAGAGTGCCGTACTGGAACTACCCTGGAGCGCGATGAACCCTCGACCGCGCCCCGACCGCGCCCCGGGATCCCGCCCGTCGGCCTCCGGCCCGGGCCTGCAGGCCAGTGCGGCGGACCGGGTGGCGGCGCAGTTGCGGTCCGGGATCTTCGCCGGGGACCCCGCACCGGGCACGCCGCTGCGCGAGGTCGACCTGGCGGCGCGGTACGGGGTGAGCCGGCACACCGTCCGGGAGGCGCTGCGGGAACTGGTCGTGGCCGGACTGGTCAGCCAGGACCCGTTCCGCAGCGCCCGGGTCCGGGTGCTGACCCGGGCCGACGTCCGGGACCTGTTCGGCCTGCGCCGGGTGGTCGAACTGGAGGCGGTGCGCCGGATCGTCGAGGACGACGCCCCCCTGACCGCGCTGGAGGCGGCGGTGGCGGCCCGCGAGGCGGTGGAGCCGGACGGCCCGGACGATGCCCTGCGCTACACCGTTCCGGAACTGGACGCCGACCTGGACTTCCACCGTGCGGTCGTGCTCGCGGCGGGCAGTCCCCGGCTGGCCCGGACCTTCGACATGCTCGCCGGGGAGCTGCGCCTGGCGTTCCTGGCCCTGGTCCACGACGCCGACGACCGCGGCCACCACCGGGCGATCCTCACCGCGATCCGCGAGCGGGACGCCACGCTCGCCCCGGACCTGCTCGACACCCACATCCGCGACGGCCTGCGGATCTGTCTGGCGGCCGCACCCGACTGAGACCCCTGATCCCTGATCGGGACCCGCCGGGACCTACGGATGCGGGCGTTTGGCGCCGACATGGAAGGATCGGTGCCGGAGGACACCGCAGCGCAGCGTGGCGCGGCAGCCGTCCGAGCAGGGCGGCGGCGGATATGTTGCCGGGCCCGCAGAAGACCCGGCGCCCGACCAAGCACAGGAGCAGTCAGATGCCCATCGCAACGCCCGAGGTCTACGCCGACATGCTCGACCGGGCCAAGGCGGGTTCCTTCGCCTACCCGGCCATCAACATCACCTCGTCGCAGACCCTGAACGCGGCCATCCGGGGCTTCGCCGAAGCTGAGAGCGACGGCATCGTCCAGGTCTCCACCGGCGGTGCGGAGTACCTGTCCGGCCCCACCGTCAAGGACATGGTCACCGGCTCCGTGGCACTGGCCGCCTACGCCCACGAGGTGGCGAAGAAGTACAGCGTGAACATCGCGCTGCACACCGACCACTGCCCGAAGAACAAGCTGGACGGCTTCGTCCGGCCGCTGCTGGCGATCAGCGCGGAGCGGGTCGCCCGTGGCGAGAACCCGCTGTTCCAGTCGCACATGTGGGACGGCTCCGCGGTGCCGCTGAAGGAGAACCTGGAGATCGCCCAGGAGCTGCTGGCCCTGACCGCCGCCGCGAGGATCATCCTCGAGGTCGAGATCGGCGTCGTCGGCGGCGAGGAGGACGGCGTCGTCGGCGAGATCAACGACAAGCTGTACACCACGGTCGAGGACTGCATGGCCACCGCCGAGGCGCTCGGCCTGGGCGAGAAGGGCCGCTACATGGCCGCCCTGACCTTCGGCAACGTCCACGGCGTGTACAAGCCCGGCAACGTCAAGCTGCGCCCGGAGATCCTCAAGGAGGTCCAGGACGCGGTCGGCGCCAAGTACGGCAAGGAGAAGCCGTTCGACCTGGTGTTCCACGGCGGCTCCGGCTCGCTGCCGCAGGAGATCAGCGACGCGGTCGACTACGGCGTGATCAAGATGAACGTCGACACCGACACCCAGTACGCGTTCACCCGGCCGGTCGCCGACCACATGTTCAAGAACTACGACGGCGTGCTCAAGGTCGACGGCGAGGTCGGCAACAAGAAGACCTACGACCCGCGGGTGTGGGGCAAGGCGGCCGAGGCGGGGATGACCGCCCGGATCGTCGAGGCCTGCCAGAACCTGCGTTCGGCCGGCACCCACAAGGCCTGACCGACGGCCGGCGCCCGGGCCGGCACGTCCGGGGCCGGGCGCGACCGCTCCCGGCAGTACTGACGGGCCGGCACCCCTCACCGCAGGGGGTGCCGGCCCGTCGGCGTCCCGCCCACCCTGCTCCCGGACGGCGCCCGCGGTGTCCGCCCTGCAGACCTGATCCGCATCCGGCCTGCCCCTTCGGTACCCTCGGTGCGGCCGCACAGCGGCCGCGGGTCCGCACCGGACCTGGTCGGTGACCCGTTCCCGAGGTCACCGGCCCGGCACGTCCGCCCGGCATGCACGTGGCGGACCCGGCAATCCACCAGGCCAGGAAGGTGGCAGGCGATGCCCGCGATCGTCATCGTCGGTGCCCAGTGGGGTGACGAGGGCAAGGGCAAGGCAACCGACACGCTCGGCTCCCGGGTCGACTACGTGGTCAAGTACAACGGGGGGAACAACGCCGGGCACACGGTGGTCGTGGGGGGCGAGAAGTACGCCCTGCACCTGCTGCCGTCCGGCATCCTGACCCCCGGCTGCACGCCGGTCATCGGCAACGGGGTGGTCGTCGACCTGTCCGTGCTGTTCGCCGAGATCGAGGCGATGCAGGCGCGGGGCGTGGACTGCTCCCGGCTGGTGCTGTCCGCCAACGCGCATCTCATCCCGCCGTACAACCGGGTCATCGACAAGGTGACCGAGCGGTTCCTCGGCAGCCGCAAGCTCGGGACCACCGGGCGCGGGATCGGGCCCACCTACGCCGACAAGATGAACCGGGTCGGGCTGCGGGTGCAGGATCTGTTCGACGAGAACATCCTGCGCCAGAAGGTGGCCGGGGCCCTGGACCAGAAGAACCACCTGCTGGTCAAGGTCTACAACCGCCGGGCGATCACCGTCGAGGAAGTGGTCGACGAGCTGATGGCGTTCGCCGAGCGGGTCCGCCCGATGGTCCGTGACACCGCGCTGGAGCTCGGCCGGGCGCTGGACGAGGGCCGGACCGTGCTGCTGGAGGGCGGCCAGGCCACCCTGCTCGACGTCGACCACGGCACCTACCCGTTCGTCACCTCCTCCAACGCCACCGCGGGCGGGGCGTGCACCGGGGCCGGTGTGCCGCCGAACCGGATCGACCGGATCGTCGGGGTGGCGAAGGCCTACACCACGCGGGTCGGCGAGGGGCCCTTCCCGACCGAGCTGCTCGACGCCTCCGGGGAGTGGCTGCGGCAGGCAGGCGGCGAGTTCGGCACCACCACCGGCCGTCCCCGTCGCTGCGGCTGGTACGACGCCGTGGTCGCCCGCTACTCCTCGCGGGTCAACGGTTTCACCGACATCGTGATGACCAAGCTGGACGTGCTCACCGGCCTGGAGAAGGTGCCGGTCTGCGTCGCCTACGAGGTGGGCGGCAGGCGGTTCGACGAGATGCCGATGACGCAGACGGACTTCCACCACGCCCGGCCGGTGTACGAGTACCTCGACGGCTGGTCGCAGGACATCACCGGGGCCCGCTGCTTCGAGGACCTGCCGAAGACGGCGCAGCAGTACGTGCTCGCGCTGGAGGACATGTCCGGGGCGCGGATCTCCGTGATCGGGGTCGGCCGCGAGCGTGAGGCCGCAGTCGTCCGGCACGACCTGCTGAGCTGACCCGACCGGGGGCTGGGCCTGTCGGCTCAGCCCCCGTCGTCCGCGGGCGGACCGGACGTCCGCGGCCGGGAGAGCGGTGCCTCAACCCTCGCGGTCGGACAGGCGGACCTCTTCGCCCTGGGGTGCCGAGGCGTAGTACCAGGTGAAGCTGGTCCCGAGCAGGGTCACCAGCGGGCCGAAGACGATGCCGAGGATGCGTTCGAGCAGGTCCGCCCGGTCCTTGTCCTTCGCGAACACCACCCCGACCCCGACCCCGGCCACGACCAGCCCCACCAGCACCAGCAGGCTCATCGCCAGCAGCCTGCGGTCCCGTGCCGGTGCGATCACCCGGCTGAGCCGCAGGTCCGCCTCGGAGCTGTCCTTCATCGGCTCGACGGGCGGTCCGGGTGCCTGCGGCATGACGGGCCCGCTGACCGGTCCCGGAGCCGGGGCGCCCGTGGTGGTGCCGACGTCTCTGAGGTCGACGGAATTCTTCTCGGGTTCTGCCGCCGCCGTGGCGACGGGACCCCCCGTACCCTGCGGTACGCCGGTCGAGCCCCCGGGGTCGTCGTGCTCGGCAGGCTGCGTGGTCATGGGAACGCCCGGGCGTCGGGCCGCAGCTGGAGCGGACATTCCGGGGCGGCCATGCAGTCGCAGATTCCGCACGGCTGCCGGGACGTGGGCAGGCAGGCCGGGATCTCCTCGCCCAGCCGCGGCGCCCATTCCTCGTCGCCGTCACCACCCCCGCCGATGCCTCCCTGCAGCCAGGGGAAATCGCCCGGGGACGGCAGACACGCGGTGGGTCCTGCCGCGGTGTCCGCGGAGGGGTTGATCCCCCAGGGAAAGAGCATGATCCTATGGCTACCGCATGCTGGGGGGTGGATTCGACGGTGATGGGTCGGCCGATCATCCGCGAGGGCCATCCGCTCTTCGGCCGACCCCGTACGGCCCAGCGGCCGGCGCACACTCGGCTAAGTTCGATCACGTTTTTCCAGCGAGGTATTCCCGGAAAGTGCCGGACCGGGCGGGTGGTCGCCGCCGGGCCGGTGGGTCGAGACCGGTGCACCACCGAGTCGCCCTGCCGAGGGCGGCGAGCCCCCACCGGAATGTGAGCAAGGACCATCGGGGGATGGGCCGGAACGGAGTCCCCATGTCCGATGTCATATCCGCCGCGGTCGCGGCGCCGGCCGTCACCTTCGTTCAGTCCCTGGCACCCACGGGCCCCGCGGAGCAGATCCAGTTGTCCCCGAGCGTGGACCGCGCACTGCGGGAACTGTGCGCCCGCAAGCGGATCAGCATCACCGAAGGGGTCCGGCGCGCGATCGCGATCTGGAAGTTCCTGGAGGAGCAGCGGACGCGGGGCAACCGGGTCGCGATCGTCGAGCGCACCGCCGCCGGGGACCGGATCCGCGAGGTCGTCCTCAAGGACTGACCGGACGGCCGCAGCCCGGCCTCGCAGCCCGGCCTCGCGGTCGGTCAGGCGGTCGGTCAGGCGGACCGGGAGGGTCAGGCGGACTTGCGCCGGTTCGCCGTCCTGGTCGTGGTGGTCTTGGCCGGAGCCTTCGCCGTCTTGGCCGCGGCCGCCTTCTGCGCGGCGGTCTTGCGTGCGGCCGGCTTCTCGGCGGCGGACGTCGCGGGGGCCTTCTGGACCG
>DASTGO010000127.1:0-2331 GCA_035719045.1 Kineosporiaceae bacterium
CAACCCCGCACCGCCTCCTCCCACCACGACGTCTGCGCGTCCTGCAACACCGACAGCAAATTCCGGACCGTCTTCTCATACCGAGGCCGCTCCACCCGTTGCCCCGCAGCCGGTCGACCCCCACCACGCCCAGCCGCCGGCACCCGCTCGACCCCGACAACACCCTTGTCCACCCAACCAGCGGCGGCATGCTCATCTACCGAACCGGGGGCGGTGTTCTTGCCTGTCAAGTGGACAGCGGTGGCGAGCAACTGTCTGGCACCTGCGGGATCGTTCAGTGCCATCGTCGCTGCAGCCGCCGCGAGCACCTGCGCTCTGTTTGCCGCGTCATTGATCTCGGCAGCGGCGGACTGGACCTGCGACAACGCCCGGGAAGCACGACCGGGGTCAATGGGGGCTGCTGTCCACGCCAGATACGTCAACGCCCGAGCCCGGGTGCCCGGGTCGACAAGGTCCGTGGCAGCGTGCCTTGCCTGGTGATACAGGTCCGTCGCATCAACCGCATCCACCGGCGCGGTGGCCTGGGCGAGCTGGATCAGTGTTCGTGCCCTGTCCGGCCCATCGGGCAATGCCAGCCCGACCCCCGCAGCCTCCGCCAACAGCCCTATGGCCCGACCCCGATCACCGACCGATACCACCTGCGCCACGGCAGCCAGAGTCTGGGCCTTCGACACCGGATCAATGATCGCCGATGCCATCCCAGCAGCCTGGGACAGCAACCGCTCAACGCGGCCATGAGTACCGGCCCTGTCCGACATGGCGTTCGTCACCGTCGCCGCGATCCCGGTCAACGTCAACGCTTTCGACTGCCCATCCGGCAGCCCGGTGGCAAGAGCCTCTGCCTGCAGCAGCAGCCCACCAGCCCGATGTGGATCGCTACCGGACATCGCCTCCGCGACCACCGTCAACGTACGCGCTCTCGCGGTCCGATCATCGATCCCAGCAGCCGCTGTCTCCGCCGCGGTCAACAACCGCGCCGCCAGCCCACCATCAGCCGATCCCACCGTGCTCGCCGTGCCGGCCACCGCCGTCAACGTCCAGGCCCTGGCCAACGGGTCACCAATCCCCACCGCCGCCGTCTCGGCCTCTTCCAGCAACTCGCCGGCCATCTGCGGATCGACAGCTGTCAACGCCGCCGACACCAATCCCAACGCCCTCGACCTGGCCGACGGCTCACCGATCCCCCTGGCGATCTCCGTCGCCTGATCCACAGCACCACCCACAAGCGACCGGACCACCTCCACCGACGCCCGGCCCACCTCACTCTCAACCCCCGCCGTCCCCCAATCCTGCCGACGCCGGTCCCACCACGACGTCTCCCCCAGATCCTCCCCAGTCCCGAATCCCCGCGCCCCACCCCCCGGCACACCCACCCCGGCCCCAGGCAAGGGCCCGGCCACCCCGCCACCCTCCCCAGACAGGACCGGCCCCGAACCCGACTTCGCCCCCACCTGCTCCCCCACCGACACCACCGGCGGCGATCCCATCTCCCCCGACCACAACGGTGCCGTCGGCACCGGCCCTGTCGGCACCCCCTCTCCCAGGTGCAGAGCCGCCATCCCCAACGCCACGCCCTCAACACCCTCAACGCCTGGCTGCCTGCCCAGCTTGGGGTAGCCGGTGAACGAAAGCGGTTCCTTGACCTGGCGTAGGACGGTGAGCATGGCGGTGGCGTCGGGGCGGGCGGCAGGGTTCTTGGCCATCCCCTGCCGCAGAACAGCGGCCAGCGACTCCGGGACACCGGCAGGCAGGTCGGGCGGCGCCGTGTAGAGGTGGTCATGCTGCAGGTCGGGGCCGTCGAACGGCAGCCGCCCGGTGAGGAGTTCGTAGCCGGACACGGCCAGGGCGTAGATGTCGGCGGCGGAAGTGGCACGCTCGTTCAGCCATCGCTCCGGCGCCGCGTACGCCCTCGTCCAGGCGCCCTTGAACGTGTTCGCCACGGTGGTGGCCTCGGCGTAGCGGGAGATCCCGAAATCGGCCAGACACCACTTGCCGTCCAGGTACAGGACGTTGTCCGGTTTCAGGTCACGGTGGGCGATCCTGCCCTGCAGGTCCTCCAGGGTCTCGGCGACCTCAGTCAGCACCTTGACCGTCTCGGTCAGCGGCAATGGGCCCAGGGCATCATTCAGACGGTTACGCAGTGAGCCCTGGGCTTTCGGCATCACGATCACCCAGGAGTCCGCGGTCTCCCCCGAATCGATCACCGGGATCACATTGCGGACCCCCGGCAGGTCCACGAACAACAACTCCCGCTCCGCCCCCGGAACCTTGCGGACGAACTTCACCGCAGCCGCAGACCCGCTGGCGTCGGTGGCCTCGTAGACCTGCCCG
>DASTGO010000128.1:0-12431 GCA_035719045.1 Kineosporiaceae bacterium
ATCCTGCAGCCGGCACCCGGTTCCGTCCACGGCTACGACGTCGTGGACCATTCCCGGCTCAACGCCGAGGCGGGCGGCCGGGAGGCGTTCGACCGGATGGTCGCGGCGCTGTCCGCGCGGGGGCTGTCCTGCGTGGCGGACGTGGTGCCGAACCACATGGCGGTCCCGACCCCGGTCCGGCTCAACGCGGCGCTGTGGTCGGTGCTGCGGGACGGGCCGGGTTCGCCGTACGCCCGCTGGTTCGACGTCGACTGGACGGTCCCGGACCGGGCGGTGCTGATGCCGGTGCTCGGCGAGCGGATCGGCCGGGTGCTGGCGTCGGGCCGGCTGACCGCTGACCGCAGCGGGTCCGAACCGGTGCTGCGCTACTTCGACCACGAGTTCCCGATCCGCCCGGGCACCGAGGACCTGCCGCTGGAGGAGCTGGTCGACCGGCAGTGGTACCGGCTGGCCTGGTGGCGGGTCGCCGACGACGAGCTGAACTACCGCCGGTTCTTCGATGTCGACACCCTGGCCGCGGTGCGGGCCGAGCTGCCCGCGGTCTTCGAGGCCACCCACGAGCTGCTGCTGAAGCTGGTCGCCGAGGGCGCGCTGACCGGGCTGCGGATCGACCACCCGGACGGGCTGGCCGACCCGCGCGGCTACCTGGCCCGGCTCGCCGGGGCCACCGGCGGGGTGTGGGTCGTCGTGGAGAAGATCCTGCTGGACGGTGAGCAGCTGCCCGGGGACTGGCCGTGCGCCGGGACCACCGGCTACGAGGCCCTGCAACAGGTCGGCGGCCTGTTCGTGGACCCCGCCGCCGCACTGCCGCTGACCACGCTGCTGACCGAGCTGACCGACGAGCCCGCCGACTTCGAGCGGGTGGTCGAGGAGGCCAAGCGGGACGTGCTGGCGCACAGCCTCTACGCGGAGGTGGAGCGGCTGACCGACCTGCTGCTGGAGATCTGCCGAGAAGACGTCGCCCTGCGCGACCACACCCGCCGTCATTTGCAGGAGGCCGTCCTGGAACTGCTGGTCGCCTTCGACCGGTACCGGGCGTACGTGGTCCCCGGCGAGCCGGCACCACCGCAGTCGGTCGAGGTGGTCTCGGCCGCGGCGGCCAGGGCGGCGGAACGGCTGCCCGAGGAGGGCCGGGAGGCCCTGGACCTCGTCGTGGACCTCGCCCTGGCCCGGCCGGCCGGTTCGGGGCCGCGGGGTCAGGCGGACGCCCGCCGGCGGGCCGAGTTCGCCGTCCGGTTCCAGCAGACCACCGGACCGGTGATGGCCAAGGGGGTGGAGGACACCGCGTTCTATCGCTGGAACCGGTTCGTGGCGCTCAACGAGGTCGGCGGCGACCCCGGCACGATGGGCGTCGCCCCGGACGACTTCCACGCCTACGCCCGGCGCCTGCAGCAGGCGTGGCCGGACACGATGACGACGCTGTCCACCCATGACACGAAACGGTCCGAGGACGTCCGGGCCCGGCTGGCGGCCGCGTCGGAGCTGATCTCCGAGTGGACGGAGTCCGCCCGGTGGTGGATGGACTCCTCCGCCCGGCACCGCTCCGGCGACGGCCTGCCGGACTCCTCCACCCGCTACCTGGTCTGGCAGACCCTGGTCGGCACCTGGTCGGCCGGGCCGGGATCCGGCGGCCCGCTGCCGGCCGAGCGGCTGGTCGCCTACCTGGCGAAGGCCACCCGGGAGGCGAAGACCAGGACCTCCTGGACCAGCCCCGACCCCGCCTACGACGAGGCCGTCGCCTCCTTCGCCAGGGCGGTGGTCGCCGACCCGGAGCTGATGTCCGGGGTGGGCGCCTTCAGCCGGCTGATCGAGCAGCCGGCCCGGGTCGCCGTCCTCGGGCAGAAGCTGGTGCAGCTGACGATGCCCGGCGTGCCGGACGTCTACCAGGGCAACGAGCTGGTCGACCTGTCACTGGTCGACCCGGACAACCGCCGTGACGTCGACTTCGCCGAACGGCGCGCCCGGCTGGACCGGCTGGACCACGGGCACCCGCCCGCCGACCTCGACGACGAGAAACTGCTGGTCACCTCCCGGGTGCTGCGACTGCGGCGGGAGCACCCCGGCTGGTTCACCGGGCCCGCCGCCGGCTACGCCCCGATCGCCGCGTCCACCGGGAACGCGCTCGCCTTCGCCCGCGGGCGCACCGACAGCCCGCGGGGCGCCGTCGACCCCGAGGCGGTCCGGGTGATCGCCGTGGCCACCCGGCTGCCGGTGGCCCTGGCACGCCGCGACGGCTGGGGCGAGCACACCATCGCCCTCCCCGCCGGGCGCTGGCGGGACACCTTCACGGGCAGCACGGTCGACGGCGGGCCTGCCCCGCTCGCCGCCGTGCTGCGGACCCTCCCGGTGGCCCTGCTCACCCGCCCCTGACCGTCACCCGGTGCTGCCCGGCCCGTCACCGGCCCTGAACCGTCACCGACCCTGAACCGTCACCGACCCTGAACCGTCACCGGCCGCCCCGGCCCGGCCTGCGCCGGCCCGCCAGCGGGTCAGGTACGGCGTGAGCACCTGGTCCAGGGTGGGGTCACCGGCATCGGCGAACTCGTACCCCGCGTGCCGGACCGGGTGACCCAGGTCGGCGATCCGGGTCAGGTCGATCGGCGTGCCCACCACGACCGTGTCGCAGGGGGTGGCCCGGACGGTCTCGGCCAGCTCGTCCAACTGCCGACGCCCGTACCCCATCGCGGGCAGGACCGGGCCGATGCCGGGGTAGCGGCGGAAGGTGTCCGCGATCGAGCCGACCGCCCACGGGCGCGGGTCGACCAGTTCCGCGGCACCGGCGGCCCGGGCGGCGACGGTCCCGGCGCCGAACGGCATCCCGCCGTGGGTGACGGTGGGTCCGTCCTCGACGACCAAGACCCGGGCACCGGCCAGTGCGGGGCCCTCGCCGAGGGTCACCGGGGAGGCCGCCCGGACCACCTGGGCACCCGGGTTGACCTCCCGGACCCGGTCGACCACCTGCTGCACGGCGCCGGCCGGCGCGCTGTCGACCTTGTTGACCACGACCACGTCGGCCAGCCGCAGGTTGGTCTCCCCCGGGTGGTAGGCGGTCTCGTGGCCGGGGCGCAGCGGGTCCACCACGGTGATCAGCAGGTCGGGGGCGACGAACGGGACGTCGTTGTTCCCGCCGTCCCAGACCAGCACGTCGGCCTCGGCCTCGGCCCGGCGCAGGATCTGCTCGTAGTCCACCCCGGCGTACATCACCAGGCCCAGCCGGACCGGGGTCTCGTACTCCTCGCGCTCCTCGACGGTGGGGTCGGCGGCGTCGATGTCGGCGAGGCTGGCGAACCGCTGCACGCGCATCCGCTCCAGGTCGCCGTACGGCATCGGGTGCCGGATCATCACCGTGCGCAGTCCCGCACGGGTCAGGGCTCCGGCCACGTGGCGGCTGGTCTGGCTCTTGCCGCAGCCGGTCCGCACGGCGCAGACGGCCACCACGGGACGGCTGGAGCGCAGGGAACTCGCCCGCGGGCCGATCAGCCGGAAGTCAGCACCTGCGGCCATCGCCAGGGACGCCTTGTGCATCACCTCGGTGTGCGGGAGGTCGGAGTAGGCCAGCACCACCTCGTCGACCTGCTCCTGCCGCACCAGGTCGGCCAGCCGCTCCTCCGGCACGATCGGGATCCCGTCGGGGTACAGCGGCCCGGCCAGGGACGGCGGGTAGCGGCGGTCGTCGATCCCGGGGATCTGGGCGGCGGTGAACGCGACCACCCGGGTCTGCTGGTCGCCGCGGAAGACGGTGTTGAAGTCGTGGAAGTCCCGCCCCCCGGCGCCCATGATGACGACCTTGCGCATGGCGGTCCCGTTCTTCAGGTCCGGACGACGAGCGTGCCGGCGTAGCGGTCGTGCAGGCCACGCTGGTCGCGGTCCCAGATCAGCGCGGGCAGCCCCAGGCAGAGCAGCACCGAACGCAGGACGGCCGGGCCGGGGCCCGCAAGCCCGCCGCCCAGACGCTCCACCCGCAGCCCGACCAGCCGGTGGCCGATCGACGTGCCGACGGTGCCGACCAGCAGGACATGCTCCGCCAGCAGGACGGCCAGCGGGGCGAACTGTCCCCAGCCCAGCGGCCGCAGCAGACCGCCCGCGATCGCCAGGGCGACCACCCAGTCCACGCTGATCCCGACCAGGCGCCGCCCGAACCGGCCGACCGACCCCGGACCCTCCGCGGGGCGCCCCAGCCGCTCCCCCGGGTAGGCCTGATCCCCACCCGGCAGCCCGCCGGGACCTTCCAGCCAGGAGGCGACATCACGGCGTCCGACCACGTCTGCAGGCTAGCCACCGCGTGGCCGGCCCGAACGACCGGGGCGGCATCCGTGCACGTGGGGAACGACACGCCACCCCCCTGGCACACGTCCGCGCAGGTGTGCGCAAGGATCGTCACGTGGACGTCACCAACGGTCCGGTGGCGTAACACCGCGGAAACAGACGAGATACCCGAGGGAAACGGCTTCCGCCTAGCGTCCCTGGACGATACGGGGCGTCCGACGGCGGTCTGTCCCGCGGCCATCCCTGCCCGCTCCCAGTTCGTGGAGGTTGGATGTTCAACAACGCCGACGACGTCCTCAAGTTCGTTCGGGACGAAGGTGTGCAGTTCATCGACGTGCGGTTCTGTGACCTGCCGGGCGTCATGCAGCACTTCAACGTGCCGGCCGCGTCCTTCGGCGCGGACGACTTCGCCAACGGCCTGATGTTCGACGGCTCGTCCATCCGCGGCTTCCAGGCCATCCACGAGTCCGACATGAAGCTCATCCCGGACCCGAAGACCGCCTTCGTCGACCCGTTCCGCACCGAGAAGACGCTCGTCATGAACTTCTCGATCGTGGACCCGTTCACCGACGAGCCCTACAGCCGTGACCCGCGCAACGTCGCGGCCAAGGCCGAGGCGCACCTGCGGTCCACCGGGATCGCCGACACCGTGTTCTTCGGCCCCGAGGCGGAGTTCTACATCTTCGACGATGTCCGCTTCGAGACCCGGCAGAACGCGGGCTACTACTACATCGACTCCCTCGAGGGCGCCTGGAACACCGGCCGCGTCGAGGAGGGCGGCAACCGCGGGTACAAGCCGCGCTACAAGGGCGGCTACTTCCCGGTGTCGCCGGTGGACCACATGGCCGACCTGCGCGACAAGATGGCCCAGGTCCTGCAGTCGGTCGGCCTGGAGGTCGAGCGGGCGCACCACGAGGTGGGCACCGCCGGCCAGCAGGAGATCAACTACAAGTTCGCCAGCCTCACCCTGGCCGCCGACCAGGTGATGCTGTTCAAGTACATCATCAAGAACGTGGCCTGGCAGGCGGGCAAGACCGTCACCTTCATGCCGAAGCCGCTGTTCGGCGACAACGGGTCGGGCATGCACTGCCACCAGTCGCTGTGGGCGAACGGTGAGCCGCTGTTCTACGACGAGCGCGGCTACGGCGGCCTGTCCGACCTCGCCCGCTGGTACATCGGCGGCCTGCTGCACCACGCGCCGAGCCTGCTGGCGTTCACCAACCCGACGGTGAACTCCTACCACCGCCTGGTGCCGGGCTTCGAGGCTCCGGTCAACCTGGTCTACTCGGCCCGTAACCGGTCCGCCTGCGTCCGCATCCCGGTCACCGGCACCTCGCCGAAGGCCAAGCGGATCGAGTTCCGGGTGCCCGACCCGTCGAGCAACCCGTACCTCGCCTTCGCCGCGATGCTGCAGGCCGGCCTCGACGGCATCAAGAACAAGATCGAGCCGCCGGCCCCGGTGGACAAGGACCTGTACGAGCTGCCCCCGGAGGAGCACGCCTCGATCCCGCAGGTTCCGGGCTCCCTGCCGGCCGTGCTCGACGCGCTGGAGACCGACCACGACTACCTCACCGAGGGCGGCGTGTTCACCTCCGACCTGATCGAGACCTGGATCGATTGGAAGCGCGCCAACGAGGTCGACCCGATCCGGCTGCGCCCGCACCCGCACGAGTTCGAGCTGTACTTCGACATCTGATCGACGCAGCACCTGATCGACCTGGTACAGGGGCCTTCCGGGCTCCTGGGCCGTCTCGGGGCCGTCGGCCGTCCCGTTCCCTCACCGGAGCGGGCGGTCGGCGGCCCCGGTCGTTTGATGTGTCCTGGGGGAGGCTGGTCGCTCCCGGGCCGGCCTACCGCCCTGCACGACCGGCGCCGCCCTGCTGAGGAAGCGCCGGGTCGACCTCGTTCGGGGGCTGGTCGCGGATCAACTCGTCCACCTGCTCCGGCGGGAGTGCGGGGTGCCACAGCCAGCCCTGGCCGATGGCGCATTCGAGGTGTTGCAGCCGGTCCCGTTGGTCGTCGGTCTCGATTCCTTCCGCGATGGTCTGCAGGTCAAGGTTTCGCGCGAGAGTGATCACGCTGGCCACGATGGCGGTGTCGGCCCGGTCGGTGCCCAGCCCCCACACATAGGACTTGTCGATCTTGATGGTGGTGACCGGAAGCCGGCGCAGGTAGTCGAACCCCGCGAATCCGGTGCCGAAGTCGTCGACCGCGATCGCGATGCCGGACCCTGCAAGGATGCCCAGGTCATCGGTGGCTGACGGGTCCGCGCTGATGAGCTGGCTCTCGGTGATCTCCAGGCAGAGCTGCTCCGGGCGCAGACCGGTGTCCCGGAGGAGCTGCTGCACCTGCTGCGCCAGCCCTTGATCACCCAGCTGGCGGGAGGAGATGTTCACTGCGACCACCGGAGCCTCCCCCTTGTGCCGGTGAACCCAGACGGCTGCCTGCCGGCAGGCGGTCTGCAGGACCCAGCTGCCGATGGCACCGATCAGATGGCGTCGTTCCGCGACGTGAATCAGCTCCTGCGGCAACAGGAGCCCGCGGGTGGGGTGCTGCCACCGCAGGAGCGCCTCCACCCCGACCATCCGGTTCGTCCGGAGGTCAATCGTCGGCTGGTAGAACACACGGAACTGGCTCCGGCGCAGTGCTTCCCGCAGCTCTGTCTCCAAGGTGAGCATCTCGACGCCGGCCGTGTGCGCGAATGAGGCAGCCGGTTCCCACCGTCGGCCACCTTGCCGTTTGGCGTCGTACATGGCCGTGTCGGCGTCGCGCAGGAGATCCTCGGCGGTGCTGTTCGGGGTGCTGACCGCGATCCCAATGCTGGCCGGTGCCCCGATCCGGCGGTCAGAGATGGGGATGTCCGTCGACAGCGCCGACCGGATGCGCTGTGCCACAGCAACCGCGTCGCCGGGGCTACCGAGGTCCTCGCACACCACGACGAACTCGTCCCCACTGATCCGGGCGGCGGTATCGGCCCCCCGCATGCACCCCGAGATCCGTCGGCTGATCTCGATCAGGAACCCGTCTGCGGCAAGGTGTCCGAAGGTGTCGTTGACGGACTTGAAGTCGTCCAGGTCGATGAACAGTACGCCGACCGCGGTCCCTGCCCGCTGCGCCCGGGCGAGTGCGGTGCGCAGGTGGTCCACGAGCAGGGCCCGGTTCGGCAGCCCGGTCAGGTCGTCGTGCAGGGCCCGGAACGCGAACTGCTGGTTGAGCCGGCGGGCTTCGTCCTCTGCCCGCCGGCGCTCGATGTTCTCCGCCTCAAGGCTGGCGTTGAGCTCTTGGAGGTTGGTGTAGAGCTGGGCCGTTTCCAGCGAGATGGCGGCCTGGGCGGCCAGCAGTTCCAGCACGGCCAGCTTGCTGGGGATGAACGCCCCGGTGACCAGGTTGTTCTCCAGGTACAGAATCCCGATCAGCCGACCCTGACGGGTGATCGGCAACCCGAGCACCGAACAGGGCTTGTGCTCGGTGATGTACTCGTCCCTGGAATAGAGGCTGTCCGTCGCGGCGTCGGCCAGGACCACGCTCTCGCCACTGTGCACGACGTAGTTGAGCAGGGCTGTCGGCACGACCGCAGGTGACGCCGGCACCGCAGGAAGGACGTCGACCCGGGTCTGGCCGCCCTCGGTCTCGGCCCGGGCGTGGATGGTCAGCCGCTCCCCCTGAGCCAGGAGCAGGTAGCCGCGTTGCGCTCCGGCGTGTTCCAGCGCCAGTCGGATCAGGGTCTCCTGCAGTTGCGGCAGCACGATCTCCTGTGAGATGGCCTGGGACGCCTTCACCACCGACAGCACGTCGAACTGCTCGGCCCGCGCGGAGAGAACTGCTGCCGGAGCGAGCGGGGGTGACTCGGCCAGGCCAGGGTGCTGCTGATCGAGCTGGTGCACCTTGGCGTGAGCTCCCCACCGGGCGTAACAGTCCCGGGCTTCCCGCAGGTACGTTCCCGCGATCCGGTCAGCCCCTCTCGAGCCGTAGAACGCCGCTGCGAGCTCCGCGGTCAACGCCTCCTGATGAACGAATCCGTTCGTCTGCGCGGAGCTGATGGCCTGGTCGTACAGGCGCATCGCGTCGCTGTCCCGGCCCTCGACCCGGGCCAGCTCGGCGCAGACGAGCAGGTAGGGGCCGGCGTGGTTGTCCGGGCAGAACTCGGCACAGAACCTCAGCTGCTCCAGAGGTTCCCCCAGCTCCTGTATGAGTTCCTGCCGGCGCCGCTGGTCGGCCTGGGCAGACAGGGCCGCCAGCGTGAGCGCCCGGTAGAAGTAGTAGTTCGCCGCGTTCGGCGTGGCCGAGACGCCCCCCAGCAGCGGCGCCACGCGGTCGGCCCACTCCAGCGCCTCGCCGTGGCGCCCGGCGAGGAACGCCGCCATCTGTTTCGCGATGCGATAGAAGGCGATCCCATACCCGAAGCCCGTTTCCTCGAGCGCGGTGACGGCGCCCGCCTCATCGAAAGTGCCGTCACCGAGGTCCGTCAGCGACCGCGTCCTGCCCTGCAGGCACAGCACGAACTGCCCCAGAAGCCGGTCCACGTGGTAGGCGCCGTCGTTGCACTGCCGGGACACGGCCACCAGACGCCGGGCGATCCGAGCCACCTGCTCCAGCGGGTCACCGTTCAGCACCGGCAGCCAGATCATCCACTGGCTGCAGTTGCCGGCGATGACGAAGTCGCCGGCGTCAAGGCAGGCTTGGAGAGCCTCCTCCAGCATCGGCAGGCTGCCGGCGAGGTGGTCACGCCAGGTCCCGATCAGGAGTGCGTGGAGACCGAGGAGCTTGCCTTTCCAGGCGGCAGCAGCTGGGGACCGCTCGTTGAGCCTCAGAGCTGTCTCGGAGAACTCGAGTGCGGCTGGGATGTCCCGGGTGGTCCTGACCAGCAAGAGGGCATACTGGCCGTAGATGAGCGGGGACTCCTCGGTGTGCCCCTTCTGCAGGCAGATCCTGACGCACTTCGCCGACAGCAGGTCTCTCAGCAGCGGACGCATGGGGTGCACGAAGCCCATGACCTCGGTGAGCAGGCCGATCAAGGCACGCACCTCGGTGTCGTCGGTGAACGGGACCTCCGCCAGATCGGCGATCCGTTGACCGGCGAGGTTGCCGGAGATCAGCCGGAGTTCGGCATCGAGGTCCTCGAGAATGGTCTCGTCGCTCTCGGGCAACGACACCCCGAACAGCCGCAAGGCCTCCACCGCGACGTTCAGGGCATCCGGCCAGCGTCCGGTGATCTGGTACAGCCTCCCGCGCAGACGGTAGACCCGTGCCCGGTCCAGGACGGTTCTGGCATGGCCGAAGGCGGCGGTCAACACCTCCTCGGAGCAGGCGTGGTCGCCGACCAGGTAGGCGCACTCGGCGCGCTCGACGTGCAGGGCGAAGGTCAGGTCGTAGCTGGACTCCCACGAACCGGGGCTGAGCAGGTCCGTACCGGTGGTCAGGTAGGCCAGCGCCGAGGCGAAGGCTGAGGCGGCCTTGGCCCGCCTGCCGGCGACCAGGTTCAGCTCGGTCAGCCGCTGCCGCTCGTCGGCCGAGGCGATCAACGAGGTGCCGCGGTTGAGCTGGCCGACGATCTCGAAGATCCTCTCGCCCAGCCGGTCCTGTGGTGTGTGGGCCAGGAGGGCCCGGCCGATCCGCAGATGCCGCTGCGAACGTTGGTCCGGGTTCAGCAGGGCATAGGCGGCCTCCTGCACCCGGTCGTGCAGGAACGTGTATCTGCCGTCCACCCGGGACAGCAGGCCGTCGTCCAGGGCCTCCCGGAGGATCAGGTGGAGCTGGTCCTGGGTCCGGTGCGTGAGCAGCGCCAAGGTGGCGACCTCGACCGTGCCCGCGAGGCAGGCGGCCAGGATCAGCACGTGGCGGGCCGGGCCGGACAGTCGTTTCAGCCTGCCCAGCATCAGCTCGACCACGTTGTCGGTGAACCCCTTCCCGCGAATCGCGTCCAGATCCCACTGACAGCCACCATCGCCGCAGAGCAGCAGGCCTTCCTGGTGGAGCGTGGTCAGGAAGTGGATGGCGAAGAAGGGGTTGCCCTCGGTCTTGTCCTGGATCAACCGGGCCAGCGGCACGACCGTACCCACCGGCCGCCGGAGGGTGTCGGCCACGAACTGCGTCAGCGCCGCCGTCGGCAGTGGCCCCAGCACCACCTCGGACAGGCGGACCTCGCTGCGGCGGATCCTCTCCAGGGTATCCGTCAGGGGGTGGGCCGGGCCGACCTCGTTGTCCCGGTAGGCCCCGATCAGCAGCAGCGCCTCGACGTCCGTGCCGCTCAACAGGTAGGTCATCAGGGCAAGGCTCGCGTGGTCGATCCACTGCAGATCATCCAGGAACAGCACCAGCGGGTGCTCCGAGCGGGCGAAGACCCCGAGGAAGCGCCCCACCAGCAACTGGAGCCGCCGCTGGGCCTCGATCGGCGACAACGCCGGCAGCGGCGGCTGCGGGCCGATGAGCAGCTCCAGTTGGGGGACAAGATCCACGATCAGCCGGCCTTGGGCGCCCAGAGCCTCCTGCAGCCGCGCCTTCCAGGCGCGGACCCGCTCCTCGCTCTCGGTGAGGATCTGCCGGAGCAGGTCCTGGAAGGCCTGCGCCAGCGTCGAGTACGGGATGTCTCGCTGATACTGGTCGTACTTGCCGGAGACGAAGTACCCCCGGTCCCCCACCACCGGCCCCCGCAACTCCTGCACCAGCGACGACTTCCCGATCCCGGAATACCCCGAGACAAGGACCAACTCCGCCCCGCCCGCGGTCCGCACCCGGTCCAAGCTCTCCGTCAGCGCGGCGACCTCCCGTTCCCGGCCGTAGAGCCTGAACGAGATCAAGAACCGCTCGGACACGTCATGGACACCGAGCGGAAACAGCTCGATGGCTCCCTTCGCCGTCCACTCCTCACGACAGTGCTGCAGATCCGCCAGCAGTCCCAGCGCGCTCTGGTAACGCTCCTCCGGCTGCTTGGCCAGCAGCTTCAACACCACCTCCGCCAGACCGGCCTGGACCGTCGGCACGATCTGTGCGGGGGGCCTCGGCGGGCGGGCGATGTGGCAGTGCGCCCACTCCACCGGATCGGCGGCCTGGAACGGCAACTCCCCCGTCAACATCTCGTAAAGAACCACGCCCAGCGAATACAGATCGCTGCGGTAGTCAATCCCCCGGTTCAGATAGCCCGTCTGCTCCGGCGACATGTAGGCCGGCGAACCCTCGATCACCATCGGACGCCCAGTCGCGACAAGAACACCGGACAACCGAGCCGCCACCCCGAAACCGATCAGCTTCAGCGCCCCGGTTCGCGAGTCGAGCAGGACATTCCCCGCTCGGAGATCCCCGTGGACGACACCCTGCCGGTGCAGGTCGGCCAGGGCCGTCGTCAGGCTGACCGCAACGTCGAGAAACCGGCCGGGCTCCACCGGCCGGTCGAACAGGCCGGACAGAAGCTCACCGTCGAACCACTCCAGGACCAGCCGCAACTGCCCCCGATCCCGGTCCAGCCCGTACGCCCTCGGCACCCAACCGCCGTCCAGCCGGCACAGGGTCTCGTACTCATGGCGCAGTCGCTCCGCCTCGCCCGGCACCGGCGGATCCGTACGCACGAACTTGACCACGACCGGCGCCCCGTCCCGGGCCCTCACGCCCCGGTAGAGCCCCCCAGCGGCGTCCTCGAACAAGACACTCGTGACTCCATAGGCCTCAGGCATGACACCTAGGCCTCGGGCTACACGTCGTCATTGGTGCAGGATCATGAATGTCCATGAATCACCGTCACCGACCCCGAGCCAAGAAACCCGAGCCGAGAAGGCAGCGACAGGCACCCCGATCAGGGTCGAGATCGGTCTCGCACCAACACCCGGAATCATTCATGCACGCACCCGTGGACCCGGCGCCCACTTCCCAACCCGTGAGAGAGAATCCCACGCGACCGCGGCCCATGATCCCACACCCCTACGGCTGCAACGGATTCGGACGCCGGCCCCTCCGGCGCGCCTGGGACTCGCCGTCGTGAGTCCTCTCCATACTGCCGCTCCGGGACGACGACGGGAAGGTCGTAGACCCCTGCGCCGCAGCAGGTGGGTCTGAAGTGCGACCGGTGACAGCTACCCTCACGCCCGCCGCGCCCCACATTTCCGCCATCACCCGCAGAACCCAGTCACGATCGCTTGCGTGAGTGTCTGACGAACGGTGTTTCTGGCCCGGCA
>DASTGO010000129.1:0-5078 GCA_035719045.1 Kineosporiaceae bacterium
ACGATCGCGTCGGGCCAGGACTTGATCACCCAGCGGCAGGACAGGACCCACCGGCCCGCCGCAGACCAGGCCAGCTGGGCATGCGCGGTGGTCGCGACGCTCATCGAGTTACTCACCCAGCCCGCCCAATCGTGACGCCAGGGCTCGGGGTCTTCGGCCGGGTCATGCAACTCGTTGGTGGGCTCCCAGTCGTCGTCCTCGACGTGCTGCGGGGGTGGCAGCGGCGGGGCAGGGGCGCTGTACCAGCCGTCCCCTGGCGGGACCTTGAGCGCGGAAAACGCGGCCAGCACATGATCGGGAGTGTCCGGGCGGAAGGAGAAGCTCAGGACGACTTCGGAGAACGCACCCACCGCATCACCGTAGCGATCACGCCTCTGTACCGAAGGGGCGAGGGAGTGCCGCAGTGCGGCAGGTCTTCCCGGTGTGGTCGGCGTGCTTGCACGCCGGGTGCCCAGCCGAGGTCACAGGGGTATGGGTGCGATGCCGTACGGGCGGTAGAGGTCGGGCGAGGCGGTGACGACCGGCAGGCCGCGCGGCCACTCGGCGCTGGGCCGGGCGGCATCGACCGCATGGCAGGCCTGCCAGTCCAGGCCTTCGGCGACCAGCCGTCCCACGCTGCTGGCGGCCGCGTACCCGAGGTCGACCACCTCGATCGCGGGCAGGGCCCCGATGTGGTCGGCCAGGGCAGGACGCTGAGCGATCGCAGCCGCCAGGCACAAGGCGGGCGCATACACGTGGCGACCGGCCTGCCCGTGCGCGGCCACGACCAAGCGGGAGGCCACCTGACTCCCCGACCCCAGGGCCAACAAGGCGGTGTGGTCGAAGACGACGCCGGCCCCGTTCACCCGGCCAGCCGCCGCCGGTCACCTCGCTGCGCAGCTTCCAACTCCTGCCACATCCGCTCCCCGGCGGCGACGTCGTCGGCGTTGAAGCCCGGCAGCAGGTGCTCAGCGACGTAGGCGGCGGCCGCGGACTGTCGGGCGGCCAGCTCTTCCTGGGTGGGGGTGGCCTGGGCCAGTTCGGTCACCAGGTCCCGGATGGTGCTCCCCCGCTGCGCAGCCAGGACGGCCAACCTGTCCCGGACCGCGCTGTCCACCTTGATGGTCGTGTCCGCCACCAGGGAAGTATACCGACTGAATACCGCCCCCTGAAGGTCCTCTCCCGCGGTGTGTCACCCCTCTCGGGGACCCTGAACAGGCTCACGCATCCGGCGACGGCGGGGGCACGTAGGGCAGGTGCCGTTGGGCGGCTCCGAGGGCGCGGACCAGGCGTTCGAGGAGTCGTTCGGTGACCACCCCAGGCCCGTCCACGAGCTGCGCGGTGGTTGTGGTGACGATCTACTCCGTAGTTCGACCACTCCCCCTGGTAGGCGGCGGTGCCGTCGGCCAGACCCCTCCCTGGCGGGCCGGCCGAGGCGAGGTCTGATACGGAATCGGTGTCGGTGGCCAGGCCCGCTGGCTACCGCGGCATGGCAGTGGTCATGATCTCCCTCTTCTGCGGACGTGCCGCGGCGCGAGCTCGCCCTGCGCGGGTCAGTCGGAGCGCCGGGTGCGGTTACGGGCACCGGCCGCGGCCTGGCTGCCGTCACAGCCCTTCCCGCCGAGGCGGAAGGTGGACGACGTAAGCGTCAGCGGGCACACCAGGGTGGTAGCCCCATGTGCTGTGCTCTTCCTGGGGCAGGTCGGTGAAGACGACGTCGGCGGGGCACGCCGCATCCGTCGAGGTGATGGTCGCGGCGTCCCCGGCCGTGACGTCGGCCCGGATGCAGGCGACCCAGTCGTGTCCGACGAACTCGTTGCGGGACTGAGCGTCCAGCAACGACACCAGCAACTCGACCCGCTCGGACCCGCTGTTGGACGCCCGCAGCACGTAGATTCCGTTCTCGCGGCCGAGATGGCGATGCAGCGTGTCGACCAGAACGCTGGAGCGTGCCTGCGGGTCTTCGTGCAGGGCCTTTCGGATCTCGGAGTGCACCCAGGACCGCCTGAGCTCCATGGACGAGACCGCCCCACTGTTGATCATGCGGTGGAACAGGACCCCCAGGCCCAGCAGCGACAGCGCCGGGATCAGCAGAACGACGACCACGACCAAGACGAAGGCCGTTCCCCCGACCGCCAGACCACCGAGCGAACGCAGGCCGGCGGTCCTGGCCCTTCTCTCGGCTTCCGGCTCGCAGGACCAGGGAGACAAGGTCGTCACACCCGTTCACGCAGAGGTGGGAGGTGAATGACCTCGGCGCCGGAGGGCACTCCGTGCTCCAAACGCCAGGAGTCCTCCTGGGTTCCGTAAGTGAAGACGACATCGGTGGGACACGACACTTCCGTCGACGCGACGGTCGGGGTGTCCCCGGCCGTGACATCGACCTGGATGCAGGCGACCCAGTCGTACCCGATGAAGGCGTTGAGGGACTGAGCGTCCATCAAAGACACCAGCAGTTCGGCCTGATCCGGCTCACCGCTGCCGCCCTGGAACACGTAGACCCCACCCCGGCTGCCAAGGTGGTGCCGCAGCGCCTCGGTGAGAGCAGCCCCCCGCGCCTGCGGACTCTCGCTCAGGGCCTGCAGCGCCCCCGTGTGGACGGACGCCCGCAGATCCTCGATGGAGTCGACCGCCTCGCGGTGCACCTCCCGGTCATAGAGAAACAGCAGAGCCACAATCCCCGCCACCACACTCACCAGGACGGCGGCGACGACCTTCACGACCACCCACAAGCAGCCGGACGGCCGCCGGCCAGTCGCCGGGGCGGGGCTCGCGGCCCTGCTCTCTGCCCCGGCATGGATCAACGATCCGATGTCCGCGTCACTCATGGTTGGAACCCTGCCGCGGCAGCTGACGAAAAGCGTGGGCCGAGGTACTCATCGGCTCGCCCCTTGCCGCCACTGACCGTTCCATTGCTGCTCAAGCCCCGGCACCCTGAACGAGGGCCTCAAGCCAGAAGGCCACGACGGCCGGCGGATGGGTGACGGCTGCCACCACGCCCGGCAAAGCAGCGGCGGCAGCCAGCACCACTCCCACCGCCGTCACAGACAGCACCCACTGGGACCGGCGCGCCCGCGATCTGCTCGGATTCGGCGCCTGCTTCGACGACAGGTTGATCATGAGGTGCATCCTGCTGCCCGGCTGCGCCGTCGGTCCTGAGCATCCGCGCTCAGGTCAGGTCAGGTTCGAGGCATCCTCGCCGAGGTGGGGCCGACCTTGCTGGGCAGTTCCTCGCAGCGCGGTACCTGCACACCGCGCTGGAGGTACTCCCGTACCTGCCCCGTCGGTGAGGGCCTGCGCAGCCTCGGCCGTCCCTGGCCTGTAGCCCCTTCATGCGGTGGCGATGGAGATCGCGGCGATGACCCCGCCGCCCGTCAACGCCCACCCAAGGAACACCGGCGCCCAGTTGTCCGTGCGGCGGACAAGGGCGACGCCGACCAGGACCAATCCCGCCAAGGCTCCGGCCAGAGGCAAACCCGGGACCCAGCGTGCGGCAGCTGAGCTGCACAGCAGCGAGGGGGCCGCTCCAGGGTCCAGCTCATGCGGACACATGTCCACCGCGAGCCAGACGAAGAACCACGTAGGGCCGACGACCAAGAAGTCGGCGCAGAGCAGCACCAAGAAGGCGGTCAGGCTCACCTCGCCTGTGCCTCGAGAGGTCAGCACATCCTCGGCCCCTCGGTCCATTGCGGTCAACGCCTCACCGTCCCCGTCCCGCTCCCATTTCCAGATCATGGCCGCCAGGCGTCGCCGACGGCTGAGTACCCGAACTCATCCCTCCGCCAGCTAGGCGAGCTGAGGGCACAGACGGATTCGAGGAGCAGGGACCGAAGCGGATCGCACGGGGGCAGAGGCCACTGCTCGACCCACCGCCATGCCTGGTCGGAGGTCGACGTCCCGCGGACGCGGAAGTGGCCGTTGCCGCCGATGGCTTCAACCGACTTCAGGAGCAGGAAGGACTCGATGTCACGCAAGGCCTCGCCGAGATCGTGCCGCCGCCGGTGGATACGGGTCCGGGTCCGTCATCACGTCATGCATGCCCATACCTCCGGTGTCCGCGTAGTCAGCCACGACGACCCGCACCGCAGCCAACTGCCGGTGACCCTCGAGGGAGGACCACCCCGGCCCCCGGCCCTTTAGCGGGAACGGAAGCGCGCCCAGTGCCCACTCGAGTGCACGAGGCACCGACAGCACCGTGCAGGCACCGCCGTCAACTCGGCCTCGACCGGGTCCCACCTACCAACCACTCACCCCGGACCCACCACCGGAGAACCGGGACCACAGCCGACATCCAGTCCCCCGCTCACGCGCCGGCTCGTGCCTGGGCAAGACCATCGGTGGGGCCGGTGTCACCGACGGCGGCATGCTCGCCGTGGCCCTACACCTGCGCGAGCAGGACCTGAGCCTGCGTGACATCGCCGCCCGTCTGCCGCGCTGCCGGTCGTTCAACCCGTCCCACACCGCCCCGGGCCTTCACCGTCCGCGCGTCCGGCCGGCACACACGGCACGACCTGGGTGGAGTCGTCGACCTGGTCGACGGGCTCGGTGGCCGCCGTGAGCCCGGCGCCGGGGCAGCAGATGCGGCCTGGTCAGCGTCCCGGGCCGACCAGGGACAGATCCTCATCTCTCCGCGTGCCTGAACAGGACGGACGTTTCGCAATCAACGTAAAACGTCTTTTGTCGATTACTTTTTTCGCTAACGCCGGGCGCTGGGGGCCCGGCGGGCTGGTGGCGTCGTGGGTGGGGGTGGCGGTCGATGACCGGGGGTCATGTCGGCTGGGTGTGGCCCGGTGCCGGGGCGGGGCGTGGCTGCGGCGGGGACGGCGTCGATGAGCCGGCGGCGCAGGTGCCAGGCGGGCCGGGTGGTGGGCAGGTCGTCGGTGAGGTGGTCGGTGAACAGGGCCGGGACGTCGACGCCGTCCTGGCGGGCGTGGGCGCGGTCGAGGGCGGCGGCCAGGCGCGGCCATTCGGGGTCGTCGAGCAGGTGGGGGTGGCGGGTGGCGGCGATGGCCTGCCAGTCCGGTGAGCCCGGCGCGGGCTGCGGGTCCGGTTGTGGTGCCGGGACGGGGGCGGGGGTGGGGCGCATGGATGCCGCCGGT
>DASTGO010000130.1:0-8400 GCA_035719045.1 Kineosporiaceae bacterium
GGTCGGCCTGTTCGCGCAGACCATCCGGACGGCCTACCCCGTCTCGGACAAGCGGGTGCTCAAGGCGATCGCCGACCTGCGCGCCCCCGCCACGGTCCGGACCTGAGCCCCGAGGGGTTCGACGGCCTCCGAGGGGTACGACGGCCTTCTGGAGAGCTCAACGGCCTCCGGGGGATTCAGCGGTCGCGGTCCGGTGCCGGCCGGCCTGCCCGGGCCCCGCGATGGCGCCGCCGCTCCCCCGAGGCCGGCGAGGGTGGCGGCGGGGAATGCGTGATGTCGTCGACGACCCGGTTGCGCCCGGACTGCTTGGCCGCGTAGAGGTGCCGGTCGGCACGGGCGAGCAGGGCGCCCACCGTGGTGGCCCCGGTGCAGGTGGTCACGCCCACGCTCACGGTGACGGGCAGTCCCCCGGTGACCCCGCTCCAGTCGTGATCCTGGACGGCCAGCCGGATCCGTTCCGCATGGACGGACGCCAGGTCGGGGCCGCAGTCGGGGAAGATGACCAGGAACTCCTCCCCGCCCATCCGGACCACCGAGGCCGAGGCGGGCACCTCGGCCCGGGTCAGGGTGGCCACCTGGGTGAGCACGAGGTCGCCCGCCTCGTGGGAGCAGGTGTCGTTGACCCGCTTGAAGTGGTCGAGGTCGAGCAGGGCCACCGCGAACGGCGTCCCGGACCGTTCCGCCGCGCCGATCAGCACCGGCAGCCGCTCGTCGAGCAGCCGGCGGTTGTGCAGGCCGGTCAGCGGGTCCCGGGTGGCCAGCTCGCGGAACTGGTCACGGTCCCGCCGGGTCTCCTCGGCCTCGTACATGGCATGGGCGACGCAGGCCCGGACCTCACGCTGGCTGTCCTGCAGGCGTATCCAGGCTGCCTGGAAGACGGTGAGCTCCTCGTACGCCTCGCGGTAACGGCCCTGGTCGGCGTACAGCCGGGCCTGCTCCTGCATGAGCAGCGCCGCGAGGTGCTCCAGCCGGCGCTCCTCGATGACGGCGGCGGCACGGTCCAGGGTCTGCTGCGCGTCACCGACGGCCCCCCGCAGCCGCTGGCTCTCCGCATAGGTGAGCAGGGACGCCGGGTAGGAGTCGGCGTCGCTGTGCAGGAGGCCGCTCGGATCTGCGACCGCCGGCTCCAGCAGGGCCTCCGCCTCCTGGTAGTGGCCCGCCGCCATCTCGATCCGGGCCAGGGTATCCAGGTGGTGGCCCTTCAGCACCACCCCGCCGTCCCGGCCGAGCGCACGCAACTGCTGCGCGTACGTCCGGGCCGACTCCTGGTCGCCGATGTCGTACATCCCGTAGGTGAGGTTGTTCAGGACCATCAGCTCGATCTGCCGGTCCCCGGACGTCTGCGCCAGGGCGAGTGCCTCCTCGAAGCGGCGCCGGGCAGGGCCGACGGACTTGGTGAGGATCAGCCCGATCGCCAGGACGCAGATGTGCCCGGCGCGCATCCAGGCCGGCGCGTCGGCCGGGGTCGCGGCGACCGCCCGCACGGACTGAGCGAGTGACTCCGCGAAGTCGCCGGTGGCCCGGAACACCGACGCGAGCAGGTAGTGGCTGCGCGACTGGAGGAACAGGTCGCGGTGCTCCCGGGCCCACGTGCTCACCCGGCGGCCGAGCTGGGCGGCCAGCGTCACGTCCCCGTCCGCCAGCGCACGGTCGGCCCGCAGCAGCTCCGCCCGCATCTGCAGTTCGGGCCAGCCCTCCCGGGCGGAGATCTTCTCGGCTGCCTCCACGAACTCGAGGTCCACCCGGGGGTTGGCGAAGGTGGAGCGGTCCAGCTCCTCCAGCAGCCGGCGCATCGAGACGCGGGACGGGGTGGCCTGCCCCGTGCGGGCGGCCTCGATCAGCTCCCGGCTTGCCCCCACTACGGTCACCACACCGCCCGCCGTCTCAGCCCTGCCCACGTCACATCTGCCGCCGGGTCTCCGGGCGGCCCTTCGTTAGGCATCGGCCGCCGGACCCCCGGAGTTGACCCCGGACCCAGCCGGGATCGGACCGGGCCGCCGCGGGAGCTGCTCCGGTCCCGGCGACCCGGCTGACCGGCGGCGCCGCCGGTCAGCCGGCCAGCGGGTAGCCGGCGACCTCGGCCTCACCGTCCAGGTGCCGGTCACAGCGACCGGTGTCCCCGACGGCGGAGTCGTCACAGAGCTCGCAGCCAGCCGGCAACAGGTCCACGGCCTGGGCGTGCCGGCCACGGCAGTCGGCTCCGCAGTAGTCGAACAGGACCCCCCGGAGCGCGGCAGTCACCCCGGAGCCGGTCACCGACCGGCCGCAGCAGGTGCACCGGGCGCCCGTCGCGCCCACGGCCGGCGTCTGTGGCTGACGGATCTGGCCCACGGCAGGCTCCCGGCTCTCATCGTCGGACGGCACCGGGAGACCCCGGTGTGCGCACGCGGACAGATTGCCCAACCGCACCGACAAGGTCCGGCAGCACACGCCGGGACAGGCATGATCCGTCCCGGTTTTCCGCGCTCTGGCACCTCTGACCCGATTCCGCGGACCCGCTCCCACACATCCGAATCCACGGGACCGATCCCCACAGGACCGACGCCACGGGACCGGTTCCGCGGATCCGGCCGCTCCTGGCCGGCCCGGCCGCTGGTCAGGGGACCAGGACCGCGGCCCCGGCGAGCCGGTCGGCGGCCAGGTCGGCCAGGGTCCGGCCGGCCTCCGCGAGCGGCCGGACGTCCACCGTGGCCCGGATCCGCAGGGCCGCGGCCAGCCGGAGGAAGTCCTCCCCGTCGGCCCGGGTGTTCGCGGTGACGCTGCGGACCTGCCGTTCGCAGAACAGCTCGCGGGAGTAGTTCAGCGCCGGGACGTCGGACAGGTGGATCCCGGCGATCGCCAGGGTGCCGCCCCGGTCCAGGGCCCGCAGCGCCACCGGGACGAGATCCCCCACCGGAGCGAACAGGATCGCGGAGTCCAGCGGTTCGGCAGGGGCGTCCGCGGCGGCACCGGCGGAGGCACAGCCGAGGTCCAGGGCCAACTGCCGGGCCTGCGCCGAGCGGGTCAGCACGTGGACCCGGGCCCCCTCGGCCAGGGCCACCTGCGCGACGACATGGGCCGACGCCCCGAACCCGTAGATCCCCAACCGTCCACCGGGCGGCAGCTCGGCCCGCCGGTAGGCCCGGTAGCCGACGATCCCCGAGCACAGCAGCGGCGCGGCCTGCACGTCGTCCACCGCATCCGGCAACCGGTAGGCGTAGGACTCGGGGACGACAGCATGTTCGGCGTACCCGCCGTCGGCGTCCCAGCCGGTGAACCGGGCGTTCGGGCACAGGTTCTCCCGGCCGGTCCGGCAGAACCGGCAGGCCCCGCAGGTGCCACGCAGCCAGGCGATGCCGATCCGGTCCCCGGCCGCGAACCGGTGCGCTCCACGGCCGACGGCGTCCACCACGCCGACCACCTCATGGCCGGGGACCGTCGCCGCCCGGTGCGGCAGCAGATCCCCCTCCGCGAGGTGCAGGTCGGTCCGGCACACCCCGCAGGCCAGCACCCGCACCCGGACCTCCCCGGGAGCCGGGCGTGGCGGCTCGATGTCCACGGCGCGCAGCGGGCCGGTCGCGATCGGTCCCGCAGCCTTCACCACCCAGGCGCGCATCGACCGCTCCCTCCGGTACCGGACGCCGTCGGCTCCTGCGGGAGCACGTGCCCCGCCCCGGCGGCGCTATCCGCCGTCGCCGCGAGCAGTCAGGGAGAGTCGGAGCCGGTGGAGGGTCAGAGCCGGTGAAGGGCGTCCAGGACGGTGTGGACCGTGTGCAGGTCCGGCCGGGTGGGCACGGCGGTCACGTCGCAGGGGCTGCCGAACCGGTCGGCGGCCGAACGCGGACGGCGCGGCAGCAGGGACAGTTCCGGCTCCACGGTCTCGGCGGCGTGCCTCGGACCTTTCACCCTGGCCGGCCGGCCGGGTGCGCCGGGTGCCGCGGTCGTACCGAGGTCGGTCATGTCGCGCTCCTTGCTGCCCGATGGTGGTGCTGCCCGATGGTGCTGCCCGAAGGCTGCGTTGGAGCCCGGATCGGGCGAGGCCCTGGGGGCTGCCCGCCCGATCCGGGGAACGGGTGCCGCGCTCCGGCCGGGGATTGGAGGCGGCTACCCGTGAATCGATCCGCGGCTCCCCCAGGTTGCCCCGGATCAGGCGCTATGTGCGGGAGGCGCTCCGATGGCCGCCCGTCATGCCCGTCACGTCCGGCTGATCAGGTCCCACCCGACCCGGTCACCCGCCGGAGTAGCCGGCCAGGGCCCCCGGATCGTGCACGACGACCTCGCGGCCGCGGACGCTGAGCAGACCCTGCTCGGACAGCAGGCGCAGCACCCGGGAGAACGTCTCCGGGGTGAGGCTCAGCCGGGAGGCCAGCACCGCCTTGCCCACCGGCAACCGGACCCGGCCGCCACCACCTTCCGGCGCCGGGTCGGCGGCCGGACCCAGTTCGCCGAGCAGGAACCCGATCACCCGCTGCGTCCCGGAATGCAGGGCCATCGCCCCGACATCGGCCACCATCGTGTGCAGCCGGGCCGACAACCCGGCGAGCATCCGCCGGGCGAAGGCGGGATCGGCGTCGAGCAACGCGTCGACGGCCCGGCTCGGGACCGCGAGCAGGTCACCGGCCTCCAGCGCCGAGGCGGTCACCGGGAACGGCCGTCCCGCGAACATCGCGGCCTCGGCGAAGGACTCCCCCGGCCCGATGATCTCCAGCACCTTCTCGTTGCCGTCGGCCGAGCCGAGGGCCAGCTTCATCTGCCCGCGCAGCACCACGAAGAAGCCCGTGCAGGGATCGCCACGGCGGAACAGCACCTGCCCCCGGCGCAGCCGGACCCGCTGCGCCGCCTCCCCGACCACCTCCAGCAACAGTTCGGGGACCTGCGAGAACAGCGGCAGCGCGGCCAGGACCCGGGACGTCGGCGGAGCCTCCCACGGCATGCGCCGATGCTCTCACGGGCCCCGCGTCCCCCCCGGCGCGCGACCGGGCGCACGGTGCGTCCAGCCGGACCACGCGCCCGACCGACCGGGCCGGACCGGGCGAGCGTCCGCGTCGACCCGTGGCGTCCAGCCGGACCCTTGCGCCCGGTCGGACTGCCCCCGGCCGGACTGTCCCCGGTCGGACTGTCCCCGGCCGGACTGTCCCCGGTCGGAGTCGGTCAGCTGCCGAAGGCGCGCAGGTGCATCCGGGAGGCCCGGTCCAGCCTGGCGTACACCGTGGTCACGTCCTGGGCACTCACCCCGGCGCCGGCGCCCGAGAGGGCGGCGAGGTCGGCGTTCTCGACGTCCCGGCCGACGGCGAGCGCGGCGTCGGCGGAGGCGCTGCCGCGGGCCACCAGGTCGCGGTACTGCTGCTGCACCTGGGCGGAGGCGAACGACCCGTCCGGCCGGCCGGCGGTCGGGTCACTGATCCCGTACCGGGTCAGCAGCGCCCGCACCATCGTCAGATGCCAGGACTCCGCGGCGGCGATCCGGGTGAACCGGGTGTCCTTCGTGCTCGCCGCCAGCGCCACGTACACGTCGTGGGCGAGCTTCTCCTCCTCGGCCAGCCCGGCCAACTTCACCTTCTGGTCGGCGGTGAGGCTGCCCTGGGCCAGTCCGGCGAGCGGGTCGGCGACGGTCCCGTCCGCCCGGCGCCCCATCATGCCCGGGCCCGTGCCGTCGCCGGACATCATCCCGGGGCCGCCCACCATCCCGGGGCCACCCATCCTGCCGGGGCCACCCATCATCCCGGGGCCACCCCGGCCACCGGCCGTGCCCCAGCCCCGGCCCTGCCCGTCGGGGTCCGTGACGCCGTAGGGGCAGCCGGCCGTCCCCGTGGCGGACTGACGTGGGGTCGGCGAAGTGATCGAGGTCGCCGCGAGACCGAAGGCGGGCACGGCGAGCAGTCCGGCGGACAGGGTGGCAGCTGTCGCGGCGGCGGCGATGGTGACGGAACGGCGCATGAGGTCCTCCAGGTCCGGGCCCGCGGCGCGCGGCGCCGGGGCTGGTGGTCGATTCCGGTTCCCACCCTCCGCGCCCCGTACGCAGCCCAGGTGACGGTGATGTGGAGGCCGTGTGGAGATCCCGCCCGCAGTGCCGCTGGTCCCCGTGACCTCACCGGGACGGGGCCGATGATGGAGCCGTGAGCACCGTGCTGGTCATCGAGGACGACCGCGATCTGCGGGACCTGCTGCGCCGCTACCTGGAACGGGCCGGGCACGCGGTGCTGTCCACCGGTTCGGGCCTGGAGGGGCTGGACCTGCTCACCTCGGCGGCCCCGGATCTCGTCCTGCTCGACCTCGGTCTGCCCGACCTCGACGGCCTGGAGATCCTGCGCGCTGCCCGGGCCCGCAGCGGCGGAACGCTGGGGACCGGCCGGGACGGCGGGCCGACCCCGCCCGCCTCCACCCCTGTGATCGTGCTGACCGCCCGCAGCGACCTGGAGGACCGGATCACCGGCCTGTCCCTCGGCGCCGACGACTACGTGACCAAACCGTTCAGCCCGACCGAGGTCGCCCTGAGGGTCGGCGCCGTACTCGCCCGTACCTCCCCCGGCGGCGACGGCCGGGACAGCTTCGGCGCGGGTCGCCTGGTCATCGACCCGACCCTGCGGCAGGCCACCGTCGACGGACACCCGCTGGACCTGACGCCGACCGAGTGGGGGGTGCTCACCACGCTGGCCTCGGTGCCCGGGCGGCCGTTCTCCCGCTACGAGCTGGTCAACCGGGTCCGCGGCTACGAGTTCGCCGGCTACGAGCGCAGCATCGACTCCCACGTGAAGAACCTGCGGCACAAGCTCGGCCCGGACGGCGCGGAGATCATCGAGACCGTGACGGGCGTCGGCTACCGGCTGGGACTGCGCCGTGACTGAGCCGCCGGTCCGCAGCGACGGCCCGGATTCCGCCCCGGCCACCCGATCGGCGCAACCGGCCGGTCCAGGACCGGGCGGGCTCAGGCCGGGGCGCGGGCAGGGCGGGGGGACCACCCTGCGGGCGCGGTTGCTGCTGGCCTTCACCGTGGTCACGGTCACCGCGATCGCCCTGGTCACCGCGGCGGCGTTCGTCGGGTCCTCGCGGGGGCTGTCGGCGCAGCAGGAGTCCGACCGCCGCGGCCTCACCCGCAACGCTGCGACGGCCGCCGCCGACGCCTACCGCCGGGCCGGAAGCTGGGACGGTGCCGACCTCGGCCCTGCCCTGGCGATCGCGACCGGGGGCGAGGCCTGGCTGGTGGTCCGGGACGGCACCGGGCAAGTGGTCACCACGACCTCCGGCCACGGCAACGGCCCGGGCAAGGGCAACGGACCCGGCAGGGGCCCAGGCAACGGCAACGGCCCGGGCAACGGCATGGGGATGGGCAACGGCATGGGGACGGGCATGCCGCACAACGGGATGGGCGGCCCCGGACCGGGTCAGGGCAGTCCGCTGCAGGCGCCGGTGACCGTCGACGGCACCGGGGTCGGAACCGTCACGCTGATCTTCCCGGCCTCCGGATCCGGGGCGGGGCGTCCGGTGGCCTGGACGTGGATCGGGATCGCAGCGCTGGCGGCCCTGGCACTGGCGCTGGTCGCCGCCTGGCTGATCACCCGGATGCTCACCCGCCCGCTGGCCGCGCTGATCGCCACCACCCGGGCCTTCGCCGCCGGTGACCGGGACGCGCGCACCGGCCTGACCGCCCCGGGCGAACTGGGCGCGCTGGCCACCGCCTTCGACGAGGCGGCGCAGACCGTCCAGCTCGCCGAGACCGCCCGCCGCCGGATGTCCGCCGACGTCGCCCACGAGCTGCGCACCCCGCTGGCCGCCCTGCAGGCCGGGTTGGAGGAACTGCGCGACGGCCTGGTCCCGGCCGATGTCGCGACCCTGGCCCGCCTGCACGACCAGAGCCTGCGGCTGTCCCGGGTGGTGGCCGATCTGGCGGATCTGGCCGCCGCGGACGCCACCCGGCTCACCCTGCGCCCGGGACCGGTCGACCTGACCGCTGTGGCCGCAGCCGCCGCCGACGCCCACGAAGCTCCGCTGCGGGCGGCCGGGCTGACCCTGACCCGCACGCTGGACGGTCCTGTCGAGGTGCACGGCGACGCGGGACGGCTGCACCAGGTGGTGGCCAACCTGCTGCAGAACTGTGCCCGGCACTGCCGCCCCGGCGACCGGGTCGAACTGTCCGTCCGGACCGTTCCCGCGGCCGGGATCGCGCGGCTGACCGTCGCCGACACCGGGCCCGGGATCCACCCCGGGGACCTGCCGGAGGTGTTCACCCGGTTCTGGCGCTCCGGCGACGGCAGCGGGTCAGGCCTGGGCATGCCCATCGTCAAGGCGATCGTCGAGGCGCATGGCGGATCCGTCGGGGTCGACTCCGACGGGCGTACCGGCACCCGGGTCACCGTCGACCTGCCCACCTCCCCGCGGCGCTGAGCCCCGCCAGGGGTCCGCGGGCGGCGGCTGCGCGACCCT